>JAPLKA010000072.1 GCA_026388315.1 Pseudomonadota bacterium
AGCCGGAGAGAATGCCTGTTACCTGCTCCTGGCATTTATCTCACTGAAGATGGAGATGAACTGGAGAACAACGAAAATAGGGAAGGTACGTCCTAATTTGCCCCTCTATAAAAAATTTACACAATTATGTTGACAGTACCGGCGATTCAACATGGCTAAGTTCTTCATCGAGTTTTTCGCGGGAGATGCCATATCTCCTGAGGGTTTTTCTTATGCCTTTTAATGATTCCGGTTTTCGGACCCTTTCCTTGATAAAAGGCGCCCTTCCGTCTGCCTTCCTTTTTTCCTCAACCACATCGAGACAGTCGATAAGTTTTATATCAATGTTGTTTTTTCTCAACACGCTTCCAAGATAAAGCAGGCCCATAGGGGTTGACCAGAAATTATATGCAGCAAAGTCATAGATGTATGGGTTAATGAGAAGCGCTTTCATGGTTACAATATTTTATGTTTCACGTGAAACGCCGGGGGCTATTTCCGGCGAGCTATTGGACGAACTGTGGGGCGAAAGAGCTTGATCGACAGCAACCCGAAAATAAAACCGCCAATATGCGCATACCATGCAACACCTTCTCCGTTTGAGAAAAGAAGCTGGATGAGAAACCATACAGAAAGGAGAAGGATAGCGGGAATCTCAACAACTTTTATAAATATGATTATAAACAACACGGTTTTTATTTTTGCGTAAGGGAAAAGAAGAAGGTATGCGCCGAGTATCCCCGATACAGCGCCGCTGGCGCCAATCATGGGAATGTTCGAGGACGGATCGTATAAAAACTGAAAAATAGCTGCAGTTATGCCGGAAAGAAGATAAAAGAGAACAAATTTCTTATGACCAATGGCATCTTCTACGTTGTTACCAAAAATCCAGAGATAGAGCATGTTTCCTGCTAAATGAAAAATACCGCCGTGGAGAAACATGGATGTAAAAATCGTTAATATATTGTAAGGCAGTAATTCGTGGCGGTTAGTTATTGCCATAGACAATTCCTGCGGGACCAGACCATAATACTTATATATGGTATGGCTATCGATGCCCCCAAAAGCAAGCTTCTGCCACAAAAAAATTAATATATTTACAAAGATAACGCTTATTGTTATAATGGGAAAGGTTCGAGACGGTATATTATCTTTTATGGGGATCATTGACGTATTACTTACCACGTGTTGTACACCAAGTCAAAGCTATAGATATAAGAGACGGAGACGTGTATGCCAGAACTGAGAAAAGACCCTATTATAAACAGGTGGGTCATTATTTCAACGGAAAGAGGAAAAAGGCCAGTTTTTTTTGGTGAGGAAACTCCACCTCAAAAGGCTGGTATGTGTCCTCTGTGTCCAGGCAACGAAAACATGACGCCTCCCGAGGTGTATGCCGTCAGGGCTGACTATGCACCACCAAACAGCCCTAACTGGACATTGAGGGTGGTCCCGAATAAATTTCCTGCCTTGAGGATTGAAGGGAATCTCAACAAAGAAGGTGTTGGGCTTTACGACAGAATGAATGGTGTCGGTGCCCACGAGGTCATTGTGGAAACGCCAATCCACGGGCAAACCTTGTCGGGCATGGACGTGCACGGCATACAGAACGTTTTTATTGCAAGCAGGGAGAGGGTTCTCGATCTGGCAAATGACAAGCGATTCAGATATGTAATGGTTTTTAAGAATCATGGTTCTATAGCAGGCGCTTCACTTGATCATTCACACTCACAACTGATAGCCCTTCCAATTGTTCCACGTAGAGTTACGGAAGAGATAAATGGCGGTCTGGCCTATTATAAATATAAGGACAGATGTGTATTCTGCGACATAATAGCACAAGAAAAAGATGATAACGTAAGGGTAGTCATAGAAAATGAAAATTTTATTGCACTCTCACCGTATGCATCCCGATTTCCTTTTGAGATATGGATTTTGCCAAAGAAACACGAGCCATATTTTGCCCTTCATAAAAGGGTGGACAACTATCATGATATCTCCGAGATACTTTTAGTTATTTTAAAAAAATACGATAAGGTTCTTAATTCACCTCCTTACAATTTTATGATCCATACAACACCATTTGGTAACGGTGATATGCAACACTATCACTGGCATATGGAAATCATACCAAGGCTGACAAAAATGGCAGGGTTCGAATGGGGAACCGGTTTTTACATAAACCCCACACCACCCGAAGAGGCTACGGCATACCTTAAAGAAACCAATATTTAGGAGGTTACAATGAATGTCTTGATAGCATCTCCTGAGGTTTTTCCTTTTATAAAAACCGGTGGTCTTGCCGATGTGACCGGCTCACTTCCCAAGACCTTAAAAAAAATGGGTGCAGACGTAAGGGTTATCCTGCCGAAGCATAAGAACATTGAGGAGCAGGGGTTTCCCATGAGATACAAGAATTATAAGTTTTCCTGTCCCATATCGCAGGGGTTTGTTGACGGCGAGATTGTCGAAAGCGAATATGATGGCGTAACAGCTTACCTTGTGGAAAAGGATGAATATTACTACAGGGATTATCTGTACAGTACGCCCGATGGTGACTATCTTGATAATGCAGAGCGATTTGTCTTTTTTGCAAAAAGCATTTTAGAGGCCATTAAGGTAACAGGGTTTGTTCCCGACGTTCTCCACTGTAATGACTGGGAAACGGCCTTGGCGCCCGTGTTTTTAAAGACAACATACAAGGATGACCCTGTTTTAAAAGACATTGCAACATTGTTTACTATCCACAACCTCGGGTATCAGGGTATTTTCTGGCAGTATGACCTGCACCTTTTGAATATCGGATGGGAATATTTTACACCGGATTATATCGAATATTTTGGAAAGATTAACTTCTTAAAAGGCGGGATAGTTTTTTCAGACATAATCAACACAGTAAGCAAAAAATACAGCGAAGAAATCCAGACTGAAGAATTTGGAGATGGTCTCGACGGTATCCTTCGGACAAGAAAGAAAGACCTTTTCGGTATCATCAACGGGATTGACTACGAGGATTGGAACCCGGACAAGGACCCTTATATACCGGCACATTACAACGCTGGTAATATTAAAGACAAGGGGCTATGCAAAAAAGCACTTCAGGAGGCTTTTGGTTTACCACCCAACGGAAATGTCCCCCTCATAGCTACCATATCAAGACTTGCTGATCAAAAAGGTTTCGACCTTATCGCCTCTTCGCTTGAAGAAATGTTGTCTTACGGAACTCAATACGTTGTTCTTGGGACGGGGGAGAGGAGATACCACGATATCTTCACAGAATTATCCAAAAAATTTCCAAGCTCATTCGGGATCAAGATTGCCTATGATAACGGGCTTGCCCATCTTATTGAAGCGGGTGCAGACATGTTCCTGATGCCCTCAAAGTATGAACCGTGCGGCTTGAACCAGTTGTACAGCTTGAAATACGGAACCGTGCCAGTCGTGAGAGGCGTCGGCGGCCTTGAGGATACGATCATAGACTATACAGAAGCGCCTGACAAAGGCACAGGATTCAAGTTCTACAAATACTCCGAAGACGAAATGCTCGACGCAATCAAAAGGGCATTGAATATATACAATACACAAGATGCCTGGCGCTCTCTTGTCAAAAGGTGTATGAATGAAGATTTTTCATGGCAAAGATCAGCGAAAGAGTATTTAGAATTATATAAAAAAGCTATTGAAAAGCATGAATCCCGTTGAACTTCTTGGGAATATCATAGAAGTATCACATTCGAACCTCGAAATAACGTCGAGGATTAAAACAGTTCTTAGCATAATGTCCCAGGGTATGGATTTTGATGAGGCGATTGTTTTTACTTCTGACCAGGACAAACGGCTTACCTGCAAGTTCAAAAACCCAAAAAGCATGCTTTATAAAATCTTAGACAGGTATAGATGTTATGTTGGTGAAGGTATTATCGGGAGCGTGGCCCAGAAAAGAATACCGCAATATTATAACAACAAAAACATACCGCCAAGATTTGGCTGTCTTTTTTATCCGGAACTTGACAGCTTAGTTGAAAAATACAAAGTCTTTGCGTTCCTCCCCTTGTCAGACGACAGCTATATTTATGGTGTCTTGGTGCTGTGCTCTTCCGGCAGGCGTTTTATAACAGACGCGGAAAAGATCCTTCTTTCCATAATCTCGCGTGAGATAGGCGGCGTGTTAAGGATAAACGATCTACTCCTTTCCTCAAAAAAGAGGATTAGCGAGCTTGCAACCCTTTCGGAACTTGGCAAGACACTTTCCTCAAACGTGGAACCGCAAATCCTATTAAAAGACATTGGACTGATTATTGCGAAGTCACTCAATGCACTATTCGTAACAATAAAATTAGATCATGTTTTCTTAAGGGCTGAACCTCAAAGATATACGTATGGAATTCTGGACCAGCCAATTGAAAATTACGTAAACGAATTAGAACAGGAAGCCTTGCGGCAGAAAAAGACAGTATCACTGAGGAACCATGGCCAGGTGGAAGACGATATTTCTTCAAAATACTCCCTTTATGCAACACCCATAATGTCGAAAAACAGGATTCTCGGAACGATAACAATATGCGGCGGAAGATCGCAGAGAGATTATGCCTTTGAGGAGAACAGCAGGTACCTTATAAACACTTTTGCAAACTATATAGCTAACGGGCTGGAAAACACCTTATTAAACACAAAGCTGAAGGATGTTATAAAAGATTTAAATAATGCTCAAAAAAGAATAATTGATCAGGAAAAATTCAAAAGTCTTGGGGAAATGACGGCAAATATAGCGCATGAAATTAAAAACCCTCTTGTAGTCATTGGTGGTTTTACGAAGAGGCTTGCAAAGAAGATGTGTATAGATCAAACTGAAAGCAGGTACATAGATATTATAACCAATGAGGTTTCGAGATTGGAGTCTATTCTCAACGATGTATTGAATTACGTAAAAGACACGCCAGTGCCTGACGAAACATGCAGTATGAATGATTGTGTTGACGAGGTTCTTTACCTCTTCTCGTCCGACACAACATGGGACCACATGCGGGTATTAAAAAATTATGATAAAAATTTGCCGCCCGTACCCTGTGATATACAGCAGATTAAGCAAGTTTTTATCAATATCATTATCAATGCCCATGAAGCCATGAATGGCGAAGGAACAATAACAATTAATACGGAAAAAACAATAATGGACAACAAACAGTTTGTGGTTGTTTCCATAGCTGATACGGGCGGAGGGATAAACCCTTCTGTGATAGACAACATCTTTAACCCGTTTTTTACAACGAAAGAGAGGGGGACGGGCTTGGGGCTTGCCATCTCGAATAAAATTATCCTTAATCACGACGGAAAAATTGAAATTGAAAATGTGGCAGGGAAGGGAGCAACATTTTTTGTTTATCTTCCTGTAAAAAATCATACAAACAGAGAGGAGCTATTATGAATGGTATAAAAATATTGGTAGTTGATGATGAGGAAAATATTCGATTCCTCCTCAAGGAAGAGCTTGAAGATGAGGGGTACCTGGTGGAGCTGGCTTCCAATGGTTTTGAAGCCATCGATAAAGTAAAGGGCACAAAATTTGATGTTATCGTCATGGACATCAAGATGCCCGGGATGGACGGTATCCAGGCACTAAACGAGATAAAAAACATGATTAAAGAACAGCCAGTCATCTTGTGCTCTGCCTACGGAGAGTTCAAACAGGATTTTTCGAGTTGGATCTCAGATGCGTATGTGGTTAAATCAGCAGATACCAGCGAGTTGAAACAGACGATAAAGAACATATTGAACACCTAATACAACGATACACAATATGTGTTCATCGGGACCTGCTTAGTTTTTTCAATTTCCCCGTTTAGCTCTGTGTCTACCGAATTGATTTCATGAATGACGGCGAAACGCCACAGGCATATAATTGTCACCAAATACCTTGATATTGTGAGAGAGTTAGAATAGTATTATTAGAAGCGGGGGTGTAGCTCAGAGGGAGAGCATCTCGTTCGCAACGAGAGGGTCGTGGGTTCGAATCCCATCACCTCCACCAAGCAAAGCGGGGCGAGACAGTCTTTTAATTAGTTTGACTTTGTTGTCAAATATGACTTATAATCAGCGAAATGCGTAAAATTTTTCTGCTTTTATTAATTTTTATATTCGCTTCATGCAGTTATTTACCTTTTACAAAAAAGAAGGATGATGCTGCTGCCCCCAAAGACACGGGCACCAAAAAAACAGCAAAAACAGATAAAAAAGCTGAAAAAATAGAAAAAATAGAGGAAAAAGACCCCAAGCCAGGCGATATAAAAGTGATCGATGGTGTGGAGTATATTTATACAAGCAACAGGAAATATATGCTCACGCCTTATGAGCCAGAGTATGTTTGGATAAGAAAGGATCAATTTACCCCTCGTATGGGCGAGGCATTGCTATCGGGAGGCACCGCATCGAAAAAAGAAAGAGACGAGATGGAAAAGCGGATTGCCAAGCTTGAAGAAGATCTCAAAAAGAAAGGAATTGCGCCATACATGGTCTACCCGCAACAGATGGGGGCCATGCCTTCCGGGATGGGCTTTATGCCGTCATTTCCCCTAATTGCTTTTAATTACCCGTCACCCAAAATGAAGAGAAGGGTCATCGTAATACCCTTTGTTGATCAATCCAATTACAAAGAAGAGGGTCTTGGCGAGCTGGCCACAAGAAGGCTCATATCGAGACTTGAAAATACAAATGCAATAATTTGTGTTGATCCTAATGTTATAAATATTCAGGGTGTACTCACTGATCCAGCTAATCTTAAAATGCTGAACGAGCTTTATGGCATTCAGGCTGTTATCAAGGGGGCACTTTCTGATGTATATACGAGCTCGTCAAAAATAGAGGGCAAAGAAGAAAGGCAAACCTCATTCGCGATGTCGAAAATATCTCTCGAGGTTTACAATACCGACACAAGCACTATATTGAAACAGCTTTCAGGGAGAAACCCCATCTCTCTCACAAGAGAAAAGGGCGACATGAGTACGGAAAAGTCGAAAATGAAGGCCATTGACCTGTCTATCGAGATTATTGCTGAAGACCTTCTCAAGGCTATACTGACATTGGATTGGCACGGACGAATTGCATCCATCGAAAGCGGTAAGGTTTACATAAATGCAGGTCGACTGTCCGGTTTAGAAAAAGGCAGCACACTTGAAGTGTACTCTATAGGTGAGCAGGTAATAGATGCCAGAACAAAAACCCCTCTTGGTATGATCAAGGGCAATTTTAAGGGAGAACTTGAGGTGGCTGAGCTGTTTGGCGTAGATGCAAGCTGGGCAAAAATCAAAAAGGGTGGAAACTTTTCACCTACCGATCTTGTTTACTTTCAGAAATAAACATTTTAGCAATCAGTGAATACCGTTACCTTACGAGTTGGAGCACGGCCTTGAATTCGTCAGTCCCGGCTTTTTGGAGGAGTTCGTAGATAAACATCTCGGTAGATGTAATAACTGCTCCGGCACGACCCATTCTCTCTAAAGCAACACGACAGTTTTCGGGCGTCCGTGACGACACAGCATCACTTATTATGTGAACATTTAAATCAGGCAATGCATATAGCGCTGTTTGAGTTACACAGATATGAGCTTCAACGCCGGTCACGATCAATGTTTTTTTCCCTGTTTTTTCTATCTCGTCTGAAAATTCTTTACAGAAGAAGCAGTTAAAATGGACTTTACTGATAGCCTGAACATGGGAAAGTCCCTTGCGTACCTCGGGGATCGTAAGACCAAGCCTTGTCTGTTCTGTTAATATAACCGGCATTCCGATAATTTGGGCAAAATTCGAAAGCTTGATCACATTTTCGACAACCCTTTCCTTATTTGAAATAACCGGGACCAATTTTTCCTGAACGTCAATGACAACAAGCACACAATCTTCCCTTGTAATTAAACACTGTGTTTCACGTGAAACGCCAGACATGAACAACCTCCCAAAACAACAAAAATAGTCTATTACCGGGGCTCACGTCGCCCCCTCTCACTCCTGGTGTGAGCTAAAGAGACGTTTTCATTAATTTTGCAACCAACAATGCTACACGCTTGCCCAATTTCCGGGCATTGACAATCGTTTTTTCATCAGGCTTTCCCGTGCACGAAATACCATAGTGGCCTGTTGCATCTAAAGGGTCTCCAACTATGATCATGCCATAGATGAGCAGCGCCTGGATTATGGACATCATGGTTGTCTCTTTGCCACCCGATTGGTCCCCGGATGTGGCAAATGCGGCGCCTATCTTGTTGCCCATTTGTTTACGAAGACCTACAAATTTATCAAAGACTTGTTTTAGCTCCGCAGCCATACCGCCAAAATATACAGGAGAACCGGCTATAATGCCGCCCGAAGACAGTAAATCATCCTTTGTCACATCCGCTACCGACTTGAGAAGACAGTTGACATCGGGGACTTCTTTTACCCCGTTTGCTATCTCTTCAGCCAATTTTTTCGTATTTCCCGACCGCGAATAATAGATTACAAGCACTTGCATGGTTTATATCCCTCCTCAGGTTTTTATTTAAAACTTTTCGATGATATAACGAGGACACCTTCCCCGTAAGCATCGTCTCAGGACAAATCAAAAGCAGAAACGAGCGTTGTCCTTGTTGTTTTACCATCCCAGCAATAACGTTCAGAGAGTTGATTGAACTCGTTTCCCTGTCCGAATTTCTCAAAAACCGCACCTTTAAGTGCGATATAATTGAAAAGATCTGCTACTTTTATTGTAACGGAGAAAAACTTACCATCGAAAAACCCATACTCAACGCTTTTCAGGATTGCATTTCCAAGCCTGAGCACATCACCTTCTCTCGTGTAAAGCATTACATTAATCTTGTTTGGCTCGACTTTCACGTACTTCATGTTTTTTAATGTTGAAATATCTGTCCCCCACTTCATGCCGTTATAACCATCGGGCTCATTATGGTATGCAAGCAGGCCAACCGGCAACAACATTAACATAATTACAAAAATGATGAATAATTTTATATGATTTATAACACTCAACACCTTATGCATGCTTTTGCTCTTATGTGTCTTTCTCAACCACGCATATCTCGGGCAGGTTTCTGTAGTGTTCCGCATAATCAATACCATACCCTACAACAAAGCCATCATCAATGGTAAGCCCAACGTAATCACCTTCCATTTCAACTTCTCTCCGTGCCCTTTTGTCGAGGAGGGCACATATTTTGAGCGACTTCGGGTTTCTTTGGAGGAGCAGCTCCTTTATGGTTTTCAAGGTGAGTCCCGAATCAATTATATCTTCAATGATGATAACATTTTTACCTTCAATACTTTCCTCAAGGTCTTTTGTGACCGTTACCTCTCCTTTGGACTTCGTGGCAGCTCCATAGGACGAGACCCTCATGAAGTCAACCGTTGAAGGATTTTTGATACACCGTATCAGGTCTGACAAAAACATAAAAGAGCCTTTCAGGAGACATACGAATAAAATTTCCTCATCATCAAAATCATTTTCGATGCAAGATGCGAGCCTTTTTACGGCATCGTCTATCTCGTCTTTAGTAAATAATGGTTTCAGCATGCACACATTCTCCTATAGGGCATATTTCATAACGATTATTTCGGGCTCCGCAGGGAGGCCCGCCTTATTGACTTCAATTTCAGAGGTCTTTGCCGCCTTCACGCCTGCCTTGCCCGCAGTAAATTCCTCAACCTTCGCGATTGGGAAATCACATTTTTCTGTTTTAAAGTGCATTGGGATGATAATGGCCGGCTTTATATCATTCATGACCCTTGATGCCCCCCCGGCATCTATAGTGTAAAGGCCTCCTACGGGCAGCAATAGAACATCAACCTTTCCCATTTCGTTGATTGCACCCTTTTCCAGTGTGTGTCCGAGGTCTCCCATGTGCGCCAACGTCAAACCATCCGCTTCGATGACAAAGACGAGGTTGTTCCCCCTCTCCGTGCCTTTTGATGGGTCATGATGTGTAGGAATGGCCTTTATTTTTATGTCTTTTACATTATGAGTACCGGCTTTCTTAATCTGTGTAAATTTTCCTTTTATATCTTTTGTATAGTTATGGTCGTCATGGTCGTGGCTTGTGAGCACAATGTCTGCTTCTTCAGTGATTTTGCCGTATGTGAGCGCCCCGCCGAATGCCCCCGACTCATAAGGGTCGATAATAATACGAATGCCCTTATCCGTCGTTATTTTAAATGCCGCATGTCCGTACCATTTAATTTTCATGATGTTTCCCTCCTTTTTTATTGGAATAAATTTTTTTCTCAATGATATCAAATGGTGTATTTGTCATGCTCTGAAGCCTTGCCATGTCCCCTCCATTATTCTCTATTATATTCCATTGATACTTAATGTCGCAAATGTATTTTAAGGCTTAATCTCTGATTCCGCAATTCCCACCTGCACCGCGAGCGTCTTGGTGGACAGGCACAATCCTCAATTCCAAACGGTTTATATCAACCCTTTTTCTTTTAAACTGCAGTAGCCTTCTTTTTCGGGTTTGCTGTGCTCGGTGATTGCGCTCTTTACGGTATGTTTTCCAACGATGATATGGTCAAGCACCTCAATGCCAAGTATTCTGCCTGCCTCAATGAGGCGGCGGGTGATTTTCAAGTCCTCTTCCGATGGTTCCGGGTCGCCGGAGGGGTGATTGTGGGCGATAACTACCGATGATGCAGCGTGGGCGATCGCCTTATTGAAAACTTCTCTCGGATGCACCAGGCTGGCATTAAGGGTTCCGACAGAGATATTTTCGATGCGAATAATCTTGTTTCTTGTGTTAAGAATCATGAGCATAAAATGCTCCTTTTTCATATCCTTGATGCGTGCACGGATTGCCTTTACCACAACCTGTGGGTTCTTGATATCATAATCTTCGTAGCCGTATTCGGTTTCCAGTTCCTTTCTTTTTCCAAGCTCAAAACATGCCTTTAATTGCGCTGCCTTGGCAAGCCCAACCCCCTTGACCTTAGAGAGTTCCTCTATTGTTGCCTCGCTTATTCCCCTGGCATTGCCAAACCTTGCCATAAGCTCCTGTGCAATAGTCATGACTGATCTTCCCGAGACTCCTCTGCCAACAATAAGGGCTAAGAGCTCCTGAGCGGAAAGCGCCTCAGCACCGAATTTTTGCAGTCTTTCCCTTGGCCTTTCCGCCTTTGGCATGTCATTGACAGTAAAAGATGCGTCGTTACTCATGTTTACCCTCCAGCAAAATCAGAAGTTAAGAAGTTGAGAAAATACATTTATCTTAATATTTTCCTGAACACTATCTCCTCCGCTGACGGCTCAAGCGGTATTGAAGCCCTGTCTATATCGCCGTTTTTGCCCATAAGGAAGGTTACTCTTAAATCTAATCCGCCGACGGGACCCTTGTTAACCGTTTTGAAGGTGTCGTACTGATAGTGTCTAAGGGGTGCGGTTGCTTCTTCGATGTCTCTCAGGGAAAGTTTGAGGCCATTATCCTTGATATCGATTGTTACGGTGCCGAATGCCGGGTGCTCATATTCTCCCGCATAATCTGTAAGGGAATGTGACGGTTTTGTGCCTTTTTTCCTGCCCCGTTCTTCTTCTGTCACCTTTTCTTTCAGGCCCGCCAATTCACGGGATATCGCGTTGCTCAATCTTGTGCTCCAGGGGACCTCTGTAAGACCCAAAATGCGGTCGTATGTGTTAAACGAAGCAGATGCCATAAATTCGTAGTTATTTGACCTGTTGGTGAGGATCACAAGACCGGCTTTTTCTGCAGGCAGAAAGCCTACGTGGGCGGTGAAACCCTCGATCATGCCGTCATGGCTGACAAGGTAATGCCCCCGGTAGGGCGTTATCATCCAAGCCATACCGTAACTGCCGGGGAGTATCTCATCGTATTTCATGGGGCTACCTGTCAGCATTTGCGGGGTAAATAGCTGAGACAGGGTGTCTTGAGAAATTAATTGCCCGTCACCAATCTTGCCTCCATTCAGGTGAAACAGCACCCATTTTGCCATGTCCTCAAGATTGGAATTAATAGAGCCGGCAGGCCCATACACCCCTATATTTTCGAAGGGCAGTTCTTTAATCGGCGCACTGAATAGTTCTGCCTGATTCGCGGGAAATTTTTTCAGCGCCTCATTGTCCATCTTGTGAGGGATGGCAAAATCAGGAAATTTTTTGGAGTCTTCAGGGGAAAGGTTGGAGCTATCCATCCCGAGCGGTTTGAATATTCTTTTGCTTACAAACTCCTCCCAGGGCATCCCCGAGACCGTATCAACCATTATACCGGCAACCGCATAGTGGAAATTGTTATATTGAAACCTTTCCCTGATGCCTGTATTAGGTTTCAGATATTTAAGCTTGTTGATAGCCACTTCCCTTGTTGAATCCTTGGTGTCAATGGCGGCGTCATATCTGGGGATGCCCGTTCTGTGTGACAATATATCCTTTACCGTAACCCGTTCTGTAGCATAGGAATCATAAAGCTTGAATGCCGGGTAGTATTCTCTCGCCGGCTTGTCAAAGTCCATCTTCTTTTCGTCGACGAGCATCCCTATGGAGAGGGAGGTAAATGCCTTGCTACAGGAGCCTATGCCAAAAAGGGTTTTTGGTGTAACGGTTAATCTATTTTTCATATCTTTGTGACCAAAGCCCTCTGAAAAAACAACCTTCCCGTCCTGTATAATAAGGATAGCGGCACCCGGCACATTCCACGTCTTCATCTCGCCATTGACAAATTTTCTATAATCTCCGGCATCAAAGGCGCCTTGTACCGATGCGGTTGAAAGAGATAAAAATATTGTGATACAAAATGTGGTTATTAATCTTACCGGACTTTTCATGTTGACTCCTTATTTGAGGATTTTATAATTAACTATAAAAAAATCCTGACAAAATAGCTACATTCAATTTTTGTTATCCTTAACTGCTTTTCAGGGCACGAAAAACGTGGTAATATTTTCTTCAAGAGGAGGCGAAACATGATTAAACTTAGAATTTTCTTTTCCGCCATGGTTGTGTTTTTTATCGTTATTGTTTTATCAGGCTGTACCACTACCCAGTATCAGGCGCGTGATTTTTTTGGCGAAGGCTATACCGAGGCGCGGATAGCTGAAAATACATACAATGTAGACTTCCGGTGCAACGAGCTTACTTCAGAAACGCTCTGCGAGGGGCATTTGTTCAGACGGTGCGCTGAATTGACCATTAATGCTGGGTACGATTACTTTATTATGGAGAACCACAGCACCTACTTTAAAGGAGAGAACACGGTTGTTCCCGGGCACTACAACACCGTAACAACCGGTTCGGGAAAAGACAAGACAACCACCACGGTATTTCAGCCGGGGTATGTTGTTAAAAATCAATATCCTGTATCTAAAGCAATGATAAGGATGTTTAAGGGGAGCGTTCCAAAAAACGAAAAGAATGCATATAGCCCCCGGGAGATATTGAAATATGTAACTTCCGGCAACTAAAACGTTTTTATGAAGGGGATGAGATGGGACCGAAAGAAATAACCGAGGACACATACCTCATAGGGGATTCGGATATAAGCGATTCAAGGGATTGCTCTATTTATCTTTTAAACCTTGGGGAGTTGGTGCTTATTGATACCGGCGCAGGGCCGAGTGCAAACAAGATCATTCAGAATATCGAAAAACTGGGGCTCAATCCTGCAAAGATTTCCACAGTGATTCTTACGCACTGCCATATAGACCATGTGGGTGGAGCGCAGGAATTCAAAAAACGGTTTGGCTCGCGCATTATCATGCACGAGATCGATGCAGAGGCGGTTGAAAGGGGCGACAGCAGAATGACGGCAGCGCACTGGTATGGTATTGATTTCACGCCTTTGGCCGTTGATATAAAACTTAAAAAGGAAAGCGAGAAGCTTACCGTCAGTGATCAGGAGATTGTATGCCTCCATACGCCCGGGCACACACCCGGATCGATTTCGGTGTATCTCGACAGGGGCGGAAAAAGGATTCTCTTCGGCCAGGATATCCATGGCCCTTTTCTTGCGGAGTTTGGCGCAAACATGTCTCACTGGCAGGAGTCGATGGAGAAACTCCTTGCGCTGAAGGCGGACATCCTCTGCGAAGGACACTTTGGCGTCTATCAGCCGAATGAAAAGGTGACGGAGTATATTGAGCGGTATGTCGAAGAATATGGGGAATAAGGAGCGCTCACTGTTTAGTATTGCGTATTTCAGCAAAGCCCCTATTCCATCCTTATATTCTCCGGTTTTTTCTGTGATGCTTTCCAAACACCATAAAAGGACTTGATCAATCCCGCCAGTCTCTCGGTCTGTTCATCTTCGAGTACATTGTTAACTGTCGCTATGGCTGCACCAATCAGCATGGCGTTCGCCGCTGAGCAGCTTTCCTGAGAAACCAATATCACAGGTTTATTCACTGCATGGGCATATCCTGCTTCAAACGCAGTGCCGGCATCATTATCATCTACAAGAGCAATAACAATGCCAGATTCACCCAGAAGCCTTATGCGTTTAACCTTGATGCTCTCTGCCATCTCTAATTTGGTCTCTATGTGCCCTTCAACGTTTGGGGTACAGTCAAAGGGGTCTACTATGCTGATATCGTTTCCGTATCGGGTTTGAGATAAAGCAGAAGAAAGCTTTTCCAGGAATACCTTTTTGAAATGTCTTTGTTTGTCATTGAAACATGGGTGGGCGAAATATGCTTTCATAATGCAATACTATCGTTTCAGTTTCTTAAATGCTTTGTATGCTCCATAGCCAAGTATTGTAGCAGTCCCAACTATTAAGGGAACACCGAATATAATAATTGTGGATACTGCTTTTATTGCCGTTGCAGCAGCAGCAATTTTACCGGATTTTTTCATCTGCTCACCTGCCCCTCACTACAACCACTTTTTTCTTCTGAAATAGATGAGCATGGATGTACCAATAGTCAGCATGATGAGCCAGATTGCAGGATAGCCCCAGCGCCATTCAAGTTCCGGCATGAATTTGAAGTTCATTCCATAGACGCCGGCGACAAAGGTCAAAGGCATGAATATTGTGGCAATAATGGTCAGCACCTTCATAACCTCGTTTAATCTGTTGCTTATACTGGAGAGGTAAATATCGATCATCCCGTAGAGCATATCCCGGAAGATTTCTATGGTGTCAACCACCTGGATTGTGTGGTCATAGATATCCCGTATATAAACGCGCGTAGGTTCATGAATAAGGCGTGAACCCTCCCGTTCAAGGCTGTTAATGACCTCTCTGAGGGGCCAGACCGATTTATGTAACGAGAACACGCTGCTCTTCAATTTGTGGATCGCTTCCATTATTTTCGGCGTTGGCCGGGTAACGAGCTCTTCTTCAAGAAGTTCTATCTTTTCTCCAAACCATTCAATGACCGTGAAATAATTGTCCACAATCTCATCGATCAGGGAATAGGCAAGAAAATCTGTCTTCATGATCTTTTCACGGTTTGCCCCACCCTTGATCCGTTCTCTCGTGTGCGTGAAGGTGTCCTTTTGGTCTTCCTGGAAGGTGATAACAAAATCTTCACCGAGAACAATGCTTATCTGCTCCGCCTCCATAGCGTCATTTTGATCGTTGTGTGACAGATTTTTTAAAACAATATAAAGATAATCCCCGAAATCCTCTACCTTGGGGCGCTGGTCGGTGTTCATAACGTCTTCTAATGTAAGGGGATGCAGATAAAAACGTTTGCCGACCTCTTCGATAATCTTTAACTGATGGACGCCGTCTATGTTAATCCATTTTATGGCCGTGGTATCCAAGAGCGGCAGGGCCTCTTCGATTGTGCTTACTTCTTTCTCCTGGAAGGTCGTCTCATTATAAACCGTTACCGTGATTTTGACTTCACCGGTCTTGTGCTCACCGATATAGACCGGTGTCCCCGGTGGCAAACCGGCTTTTTTTGATCTTTTCCTTGCGTTCTTCAGCATGATATTTTATTCACCTCGGTTAAGGGTCTGGATCGTTGCATCGGGAAGCACGAAAACATCAGGGTTTTTATGTTGATATGCGTCTTCGAGAATGTGGATAATCTCATTCAAATCCTTATGCCACGATGTGTCTTCTTTTCTTCCAAACCACCATTCATTTGCCCTGTCCCTGTATTGTGAGTAGACAAAAACCTTTTTCACCCTGCTGTCTTTTTCCCTTTCACCGAAGGAAAGCCTCCCCCATGTGTGTTTTCCGAATCTCCCGAGGAGATAATGGATTACCTGTCCCTCCGGCACATCACAGAGGAGCACAATATGGCCTCCGGTGTCTTTAAGCAGCATCTCAGCCAGAGAGAGGGCTATAATCGATTCATTGGCCTTGCTGTATGTATTTGCAAAGACAATATCCGCCCTGCCTGGAGCTTTTGTGCTGTAATGAACGGAGGATTTTTCGGTCATGTACAGATAAAGATCGTCAGGGTTGCCTGCGAAAATGTCAACTATCTCAGCATCTGTGTTTATGAGAACATCTATCTTTGCATCGAGGCGTGCCATTCTTCCGCACTCCTTAATGTCCTTGAGCAGAGGATTATCAATATATTTCCCTATGCTGTAACACGCTTCCCAATGGTTCTTTAAAAGTGTTCCGTGATGGTATTCGATGGTGTCGATATGACATAATGCGGGCATGACGATCTTGTATCCGCCGCCAAAACCGCAGAACGAATGCGGCACAAAGGTGCCGATGCCGAGTCTCAGGTCGCAGGACAGATATTCTTTGTTTATCATGAGGGGCGTGCCGAGTCTTGTTTTCCCAACGAAAGCGCAGTTTTCGAAAGGGTTGTGGTTGAAGACGGGGAACCTTTCGACAATCTCTGGCCCCAGTTTTTTTCGGAAGGCCACATTATCGAGAGGTCCATGGGTTCCCAGGGCGCATATAAACCGTACCTGCCCATCCCTTATGCCATGCGCTTCGAACAGCTCAAGAAGAAAAGGTAAGACCTTGTAAGCCTTTGTGGGGCGGGACAGGTCATCAAAGAGTATGCAAATCTCCTTTTTACCTTTCAGCATTGGCTCAAGAGGCGCTATTGCCCTTCTGAGACTGTCTTTACCGAGCACCCTCTTTTTGTCGCCTTCCATGGGGAGAACGGTTGTGTTCCACCTGTCCGGGACTTGAAGAGAGAGGCTGTAATCTCCATTCCACAGGCCGTGTTTAAGGGTTATTTCCATGGCGTTCAAATCACCGTACACCGTGCAGTTTCCATCACGAAACATACCAGGTTATTTTGAGTAGGACCCTATCTTCTTTAAGAAAAAATCATACCAAGCAGTACCGAAAGTGCCCTTGTATTTATCATAAACAGGACTTACAGCCTTTTTAAAGACCGCCCTGTCCTCGACGCTTAACGTGTATATATCTACCCGTTGTGTTAGGGCCTTCTCCATTGCATAATCCCCGCTTTTTGTGATTGCCTGCCGGTTGACCGTTATCTGAACCTCGGCGGCCTCCCTGAAAACCTTCTGCTGATCCGGGGTGAGGGACTTCCAGAATTTACTGTTCACTACCACAGGACATTCATTAAGGATATGATTTGTTATGGTGGCGAATTTATTCACCTCTGTAAATTTCATCATAACAGATGTATAAAGCGAATTGTCCTGACCGTCGATCATCTTTTGCTGCAAAGCATTGTAAACTTCCGGCAGGGGGAGGCTGGTTGGATTCGCGCCAAGCGCCTTAAATGTATCAATGAATATAGGGCTCACAGTGACACGTATTTTTAAACCCCTTAAATCATCCGGTTTCTTTATCTGCCTCTTTGAATTTGTCATGTCCCCAAAACCGTTTTCGGTATATCCTATAAAAACAAAACCCTTGGGATCACAGTATTGGGCAAGCCTTTCCATTATTTCCTTATCTTCGAGAACCTTATAGGCAGCCTCTTTGCTTGGAAAGACAAAGGGCAATTCTATAATGCCGAACTCAGGCACAAAATTGGCAAGCACCCCGGAAGATACAGTCGCCACATGAAGAGAACCTGCCCGAACCTGTTCCGCCAAAGAGCGTTCGCCGCCAAGCTGACCGAGGGGAAACACCCGGACTTCCATGCTGCCCTTAGATTTTTCATTTATATATTTTGCAAACGCCAACGCCCCGAGATGCTGCGGATGGTCAAGCGATGACATGTGACCGTATTTAATGACAGTCTGTGCTTTTGCAAGGATAAAAGATGAAAAGACAAGGGTGGTTACCGTCAATAGTATAAGGGTGGTTTTCTTGAACATGGCACCTCCGCTTCCCCAAGGTTTTTAAATCTGGGAAATTCTCATATAAAATCCTATGCTTGTCAAACAAAAAACCTACTCGAAGAAGATTGATACAATTTTTTACACTATATGCTGAAATTATTAGCGACACCAAATCCCTTATTGTGTTGACAAATAGATTTTTTATATTTTAAATGAACTATAAATAAAAACTTGAAAGGGGTGTGTTATGAAAAAAACATTATTTTTTGCAACGCTCTTGCTTGTTCTGCTCGGCCTGCATATAGTTTTTTCTGTGTCCCATGCAGCAGACACTATCAAGGTGGGTATTGTCGATACATATTCCGGGCCAGCGACAACATATACACAAGACGTCCTCGATGGATTCACTCTGGCCATAAACCAGGTGAACGCAAAAGGCGGAGTGCTTGGAAAGAAGATTATTTTTGTGACGCGGGACGACAAATTTAAGCCGGATATTGCCCTATCGATGGCAAAAGAGCTTGTGTTAAAAGAACGCGTTGATCTCCTCATGGGCTCCACAAATAGCGGTGGCGCACTTGCCATATCGGATTTTGCGAAGAAGGAAAAAGTACCGTTTATTGTAACCGATGCAAAAAGCGATAAAATTGTAGGAGAAAAGGGCCACCGGTATGTTTTCAACGCAAACGAGAACACTATGATGATCGGGAAGGCGACAGCGATCGCACTTTCCAAGAAGCCTTATGTGAAGTATTGGATCATGGGAGAAGACTATGAATTTGGTCATGCCTGTGCGGATGCTATCTGGAACAACCTTAAGGCTCTGAAGCCTAACGTGCAGTTGCTCGGGCAGTCATGGAGAAAGGTGGGAGAGGTTGATTTGACTCCGTACCTGAGCGGTGCTCTCCAGGCTAACCCGGACTGTATAATAAGTGCATCGGGCGGAGGCGGTGTAGTGAATTTTCTCAAGTCAGTTAAGACGCTAGGTTTAGCCCAAAAGATTCCCATTTATCAGCATTACGCAACGGACACCCTTGCGCTGGCACCCCTCGGCCTGGAAGCCCCGGAGGGAGTCATGGGAAGCTCAAGCTATCATTTCTACTATCCAAATATACCGGAAAACAAGGCATTTACAGAGGAGTTCAGGAAGACCTACAAGAAGTACCCCGGGTCCACGGCGCTATACGGCTATTCTGCCGGCATGTTCATAGCAAAGGCATACCAGAAGGCGGGAAAAGTTGATACTGAACGCTTCATTGATGCCCTGGAAGGTCTTGTCATAGACAGTCCCATCGGAAAGCTTGAGATGCGTGCCTGCGATCACCAGGTCACCCTGCCCATGTATTATGGGGTCACAAGGAAAGTGCCCGGCTATGATTTTCTCCTGGGCGCGGATATGGTAACGATTCCTGGAAAGGATTACTTGCCGACCTGCGAAGAAATGATGAAATTGCGTAAATAGAGTGTTTTTGTTGACAAATAACGGCGTATATTTTAAAAGTTTCCATATAAGGATAAAAGAATAGGCAGTAAAAAACACAAAAGGGGTGCAGTTATGAAAAAAACAGTATTACTTTCCATGTCTTTGTTGTTTTTTGTCGGTTTGTTTATGATATGTCCACTCACGAATGCCCAAAGCACAATAAAGGTTGGCATTGTTGATACCTACACAGGGCCAGCAACAACATTCACAATGGATGTGCTTGACGGTTTCAAGCTTGCAGTCGATAAAATTAATGCAAAGGGCGGTGTTCTCGGGAAAAAGATCGAATATACTACACGCGACGAGAAGTTTAAACCGGATATCGGCCTTGCCATGGCAAAAGAGCTTGTACTGAAGGAAAAGGTTGACATCCTCATGGGTACGATCAACAGCTCAACAACCCTTGCTATTTCCGATTTCGTGAAAAAAGAGAAGGTACCGTTTTTTGTGACCTTTGCAAAAAGCGATAAGATCATAGGCGAAAAAGGACACAAGTATGTATTCAATATGAACGAAAATACCGCTATGGCAGGAAGGGCGGCAGCCGTTGCACTGGCGAAAAAACCATACGTAAAATACTGGATTGCCGGTGATGATTATGAATACGGACGCGCCATTGCCGAAAACGTATGGAATAACCTGAAAAAGCTGAAACCACAGGTCCAGAAGGTCGGAGAGTCGTGGTGGAAGGTCGGAGAAGCAGATTTTACACCATATATCACCCAGATTCTCGCAGCAAAGCCTGATTTTATCATAGTAGCCACCGGTGGCTCTGGTATGGTCAATTTTCAGAAGGCCGCAAAGGCAACCGGTTTAAGCCAGAAAATACCGTTCTATCAGCATACGGCCATCGAACTTTCTGTTCTGAAACCCCAGGGCCAAAATGCACCGGAGGGTGTCTACGGAACAGCCAACTACTTCTTCTACTATCCTGATACACCTGCGAACAAAGCATTTGTAGATGAATTTAAGAAGGCATACAACAGAGAGCCGAGAATAGGCGCCCTCTCCGGTTATATGACCGCCCAGTTCATAGCCGAAGGGTATAAGAAGGCCGGCAAGATTGACACAGAAGGTCTGATCAAGGCCCTCGAAGGCATGTCGCTTGACAGCCCCGTGGGTCCCCTGGCAATCAGAGGGTGTGACCACCAGCTTGAGCTTCCCATGTATTTCGGAGTTACGAAGAAGGATCCCAAATATGATTTTCTCGTAGCAGGCGATATCCAGATAATCCAGGCAAAAGACTACATGCCTACCTGTGATGAGGTAAAAAAGGTCCGTAAGTAGGAATCCTCCAAAAGGAGTTCAATAGATGGATTTTATCTATTCGATAATACCAGCGGGTGTTTTGTCACAGGTTTTTGTGGGTTTGAGCCGTACCACTATACTCTTCATTGTGGCATCAGGTTTAAGCCTCATCCTTGGTGTCTTGAGGATCCCCAACGTCGCCCACGGTTCACTCTATATGATAGGGGCTTTTACCGCTTTCACGGTGACAAAAATATTCGGCAGTGGTTCTGCCGGTTTCTGGATGGCCCTCATCATTGCCCCTCTCGTTGTGGCCTTTATAAGCCTTATCGCGGAAAGGGGGATGTTTCAATTCCTCTACGAACGGGAACACCTCATGCTCCTCCTTCTTACCTTTGCGTTTTCCCTCGTTTTTGGTGACCTTGTAAAACTTGTATGGGGCGGCGAGTACAAATCAGTACCGGTGCCCCATATTTTTCAGGGTTTTGTACCCCTCTTCGGAGGCCTTCCCTTCCCCCTCTACAACCTCTTCCTCCTCGTTGCGGGCCCCGTTGTGGCAATACTCCTCTGGCTTCTGACGAATAAGACCAAAATTGGAAAGATTGCACGGGCAGCAGCAGTAGACAGGGAGATGGTGGGCGCTGTGGGCATCAATGTAAGCTGGGTCTTTGCCACTGTCTTTGTCATCGGCTGTTACCTTGCCGGCCTTGGGGGTGTCCTTGTGGCGCCTACGGTGAGCGTTACCCTCGGCATGGACCATAACCTCATTATAGAGGCATTCCTCATTGTTATTATGGGAGGATTGGGGAACATCTGGGGGGCGCTGCTCGGCGCCTTGATATTTGGCCTAACACAGTCGATGGGCATTCTCATATGGCCCCAATTCGGTATAATCTTCCCTTACCTCGCAGTGGTTATTGTGCTGTTGTTCAGGCCTACCGGGCTCCTCAAGTCTACATGGTAACGGAGTGCATATGAGAAAGAAAACCCTTCTATGGCTGAGCGCGGGCATCATCGTTCTCCTGCTGTTCCCCACATTTCTCCCGCGATTCTATGTGTACCTCGCATCGATTATTCTGCTCTATGGTCTCCTTGCCACAAGTCTGAACCTTGTCCTCGGATACGGAGGGATTTTCCAGTTCCACCACTGCGTATTTTATGGGGTTGGCGCCTATGGGACAACGCTTATGCTCACAAAGACAGGGCTGCCTGCTGTGTTCGCATTTTTTGCGGGGCCTCTCGTGTCTGCCGCATTCGGACTGATTATGGGTATCATCTGTATCCGCCTCTCCAAGCTCTATTTTGGCATGTTGCAGATATCTCTCGGTTCCCTTGTCTGGGCTATTGTATACCGGTGGTATTCCTTTACCGGAGGCGATGACGGGATCCATGGCATACCCATTCCGGAGATGCTTTCATCACCAAATAGCGCTTACTACTATACGCTCACAGTAACCATTGTGTGTCTTTTTGTAATGCGGAAAATCATCAACTCCCCCTTCGGAAGTGCTCTCCAGGGGATACGGGACAACCCGGTGAGAAGTGAGATGATCGGGATAAACGTCAGGAGGCATCAGCTCCTCGCCCTTGTCGTTGCGGGGTTCTTTGCGGGGGTTGCAGGGTCTCTCTTTGTTGTTGTTGATAATACGGTTTTTCCGGATATGCTCTTCTGGACCCTTTCGCTGGAAATATTTATTATGTGCCTGCTGGGGGGGTGGTTTACATTCCTGGGACCCATGCTCGGCGCTGCCATCATTATTGCCCTGAGAACGTTTGTGAGTACCTATACCGTCTACTGGGCACTTGTTCTCGGTATTATCATGATGCTCGTCATCTTTTTCCTGCCCAACGGCATCCTTGGCTATGTTGAGGAAAAATTCAAAAAGGGATTTATAGAACCGGAAATAAAGGAGTAATCAGTGTTAGAGGTAACATCCATATCAAAGGCCTTTGATGGGTTCAAAGCGGTGAACAATGCGAACCTTACGGTGGAAAAGGGCGAGATTGTTGCAGTCATCGGACCGAACGGGGCAGGAAAGACAACCCTCTTCAACCTCATTACAGGGATTATTAAGCCTGATTCCGGGAAGGTACTTTTCAAAGGGGAAGACATTACGGGGCTTCCGCCCTATGAGGTATGCAGAAAGCGCATCTCCCGCTCCTTTCAGATAGTCAATGTGTTTCAAAGACTTACGGTTTTTGAAAATGTCCAGATATCCGTCCTGTCAAGACAGAAAAAGACCTGGAACCTCTTTACCCCCTCTACAAAGCTGGCGATCAAAGAGACAGACGATATCCTCGAAAGCGTCGGCCTCTTGAAGAAAAAAAACCGCACTACCGCCCTGCTCTCACATGGCGACCGTAAAGTCCTGGAGATCGCCATGGCCTTGGGGGGCAACCCGGAATTCCTTATCCTCGATGAACCCACTGCCGGCATGGCCGCAGAAGAGACCTCGCTGTGCATTGACCTCATTAAAAAGCTTTCCCTAACTATGGGGCTCACCATCCTTTTCTGTGAACATGACATGGAGATTATCTTCGGGATTGCCAACCGCATTATGGTTATGGTGAGAGGCGGCACGGTTATCCAGGGGTCCTGTGAGGAAGTGCGGTGCAATGAGGCGGTACAGGATGCGTATTTAGGGGGGAGTGACGTATGCTTAATGTAAGGGGGATTGAGACATATTACGGCTTAAGCCATATCCTCTTCGATGTCTCCCTCGCCGTCAATAAAGGAGAGGTAGTGGGTCTTCTGGGGAGAAACGGTGCAGGTAAAAGCACCACCATGAGAAGCATCATGGGCCTTACCCCTCCGAAGAAAGGGCACATATCCTTTAACGATGAAGACATTACAGGCCACAAACCCTTTTTGCTCTTCAGAAAAGGGATCGGTTATGTCCCCGACGACAGAAGGGTCTTTGCAGATTTAAGTGTTGACGATAACCTTGAGATAGTCTTCCACAGGGGAACCGAATGGAATAAACAGAGGATATACGAGATTTTTCCCGCTCTCAGCGAAATGAAAACAAGAAGGGCAGGGCACTTAAGCGGCGGTGAACAGCAGATGCTCACCATTGCCAGGGCCCTTATGGGAGGGCCTGAGCTCCTTCTGCTTGACGAACCGACGGAAGGACTGGCGCCGCTTATTGTCCGCGACCTGGAAGAGCAGATACTTAAGCTGCGGGATGCGGGTATCAGCATCCTTCTGTCGGAACAGAACGTAAGATCGGCGCTGAAGATGATCGGCAGAGCCTATGTCATCGATAACGGGAGAATTCGCTTTGAGGGAACCGTTGCCGAGCTCGAGGCGAACGAAGAAGTGAAGAAGAAGTATTTAATGGTATAGGCAATCACCCGCCTTACAGTCTAAACGCAATTCCTGTTTTTCATTTACCACCAACCATCAACTATAAACTGTTTCCAAGATCGGGACATTCAAGGTTTGCTGCAAAGCGATACCCTTGGGAAACGGGAGATTCCCCTGCCGGACAGACGCCCGAATCTCAGGAGACAGTTTCAAAAGTGAAATCGTGCGAGACAGTGTTCGTATTGACTTTCCAGAGATTTGGGAAGCTTCCGACACAGTGTCGGAAAAACCTTCCGATACATAATCGGGAGACCGCTCGTAGTTTACCAGGGCGCTCATCACCCCGTTCACATCATACCACTTTTCAGGAAAGAAACAGGTGAGAGGCAATATGCTATGGGCAATAGGCGATATAAATCACGTGTGATTCAATCCCGACAGCGGAGGGACATCACGCAAGCCTTAATCCTGCCAGGCAGGACATCACGGAATTTAAGTTATAAATTGCCAAAAAAACAGCACTTTAAGCCCCAGAAATACAGTTTTGAGTGTTGGGTGCTAAGTTTTGTGTTATTTGAATTGACGTTTTCAACTCAAAACAGCTTTTATGGTTTGGTCCGACCCAAATCGACATTCCTGACGCTGCCAAAAGAGTAAAATTCATGATTCTTTTCGGAGATTATGTGGGTAATGGCTACTTTCTGTAATCCTCAACCTGATCTTGTGCTTCGACATAGCATGTTACAAGTGGTTATCGTTAAAATCGCAACAGATTTAAGATACACTTCAATAGTAGGCACCGACGTACTTGAGTGCTGGGGAGCAATGGAACAGAAAATGCGGTTAACGACTTCACGAACCTCTTCAATGGAATCTTATGGGTTCCGCAGCGGTCACAGTTCTCCACGTAGGACAGTCTCCAATACCGAAGAAACATACCTCCCGGACTTCATTGTAGACATGGCAGCAGCTTCGCTGGTGCTGGTTCTTCGCAAGAGATTCGATGATGTGGCAAATGGAAGTAAAGCAAAAATAACTTACCATTTCAATAACGGTTGTTATATAATGCAAACATATTATTTAATGACCTTTTATGGGGGTTCTCGATGCATGGGAAGATTATTCTGTCAGTCGTATTTTTTGTTTTCTTCGTATCCTTTGCCGTTGCAGGAGGAAAAGAATCCAAAGACCCCACAACAGGTATGGAATTTGTCTTCGTCAAAAGCGGCTGCTATGATATGGGCGATACCTTCGGTGGCGGCGAACCAGATGAAAAACCTGCCCATAACGTCTGCGTCAGTGATTTCTATATGGGTAAATACGAAGTTACACAGGGGCAGTGGAAAACCATCATGGGCAGCAATCCGTCATATTTCTCTTCCTACGGCGATACCTGCCCCGTAGAAATGGTTTCGTGGAATGACATTGAGGAGTTCATTCAAAAGTTCAACAGCAAAACAGGCAAATCCTACCGTCTCCCCACCGAGGCAGAGTGGGAATATGCCGCAAGAAGCGGAGGCAAGAAAGAGAAATACGCAGGAACAAGCTCCGATTCAGACCTTAAAGACTATGCCTGGTATGGCTCTAATTCAGACAATGAAACCCATCCTGTAGGTCAGAAAAAACCCAACGGCCTTGGCATATACGACATGTCCGGCAATGTCTATGAATGGTGTCAGGATTGGTTCAGTTCTTATTACTATAAAAACAGCCCCCGGAATAACCCTCAGGGTCCTTTTTCGGGCAGTAACCGTATGTTTCGCGGCGGTTCCTGGCTCAACGAACCGCCGCTTGTGCGGGCTTCCGACCGGAACGACGACGATCCATCGGGCAGGTACAACCGCGTCGGTTTCCGCCTCCTGAGGACACCATAGAGAGCATCAGATGTTTCAGAAAGAAGACTTACCATCAAGACTCCGAAGTCGGGGAATGAGTCGGAGGTTGCCTTCATGCCGGAGCAGGTTGCAAAACGCCTTCGCGAATACATCACACACAACAGTCTTTCTTCTGATACGCAATATATCTGCCGTCTGTACCAACTAACAAACCCAATTCTTTCTTTGACAGTTTACAGGTCTTTCTCAGCTTCTTAATTGTATCTGGTGTCCAGGATGACATATATATAGTATAATCACCTTTTTTTCTGTATCCGTCGATATGTGATGGGGTTTATAGATGAGTTTTAACTGGAAATACTATTCTTGCCGGTATCTATCAAATCAATTTAGCCTCTACAGAATATCGCCAGTCATATTATTATTCCATTGACACACACAGTTGTTCTTTTTATAATTTCACGTTACAGAAGCAATGTCTTACCAAACATGTTCTTTGTTACTGTAAACAAATTCAATAAGGAGAAGGTAAAATTTATGAAAAAAATCGGTTGTTTCTGTCTAATATTGTGTTTAGTCCTTCTTGCCGGAAGTGTACATGCGACTCAGAAAAATATAAAAGGAACTTTTGAGCTGACAATGTTGACGGAGGAATACCCGCCTGTCACGTTTATAAAAGACGGGAAGGTCACCGGTTTTGTCACGGACATAGTACGCGAGATTATTACCCGTCAGGGCACTCCGGATAAAATCCGGTTAACCTCCTGGGATGAGGCCTACAATATGGCGTTGAACACCCCGAATGTGGTGCTCTTCAGCGCCGAGAGAACGGAAAAAAGGGAGAAGCTGTTTCAATGGGTGGGGCCGGTCGGTAAAAACAGCGCGATATTTTACGCAAAGAAAGGCTCCGGCATAAAAATTAACAGCCTGGAAGAAGCCGGAAGGCTTGCCGCCATTGCTACAACTACCAACTGGTTTACCGAACAGTACCTTAAAAGCAAAGGGTTTACGAATTTGGTCAGTTCTCCTCTTCCCACCACCAACGTTAAGCAGCTCATGGATGGAAGCGTTCAGATTTCGGTCTTTACCGATATTACAATCCCGGAGATTGTGAAAAATGCGGGATACAGCATGGATGATCTGGAACCGGTCTTTCCTGTGAGCAATACCTATTTTTACATTGCGATGTCACTTGGAACTCCGGTTGAGATGGTTAAAAAATGGCAGTCGGTCCTGGATGGCATGAAAGCGGATGGTGCCTTCGAAAAAATATACCGGAGCTACATTCCCACTGCTGACCTGAAGGATCTGCTGCAATTTTCCCGATAAGCTCTGCTTTTGTCATTGATACCCCCTTGTGGATTGTTGTTAATAGAGACTTTCTATAAATAAGTTGGTAGAATTTTCCTTGATACAAATCTATTGATAAGCAGGTGCTATACGTAACATATCTTGCTTTCTCTCTTAATATTAGTTACTTACACCCTGTTTTCCCTTATCCGTCTTTTATCCAATTCAAACCCATCATTCTCATTTGACTGGGTACGTTGCATGACGACAACGATTTACGGAACTGCAAATTGTGAGAAGATGTTCTGAAACATTTTCAGAAACTGTTGCTGAAAATGCTGAAACCTACCCAAAGTCAACAAAGACAGGAAAATGCAGGGGCCGGACCAGAAAGTCTGTGCCGGGTGATGGGCGTAATGAGGCAAGTTTCTACAACAGTTGTAGAAAGCTTTTTAATCCTTGTAAATTTAAGCCAGTCTTCGTTTTACGGATTCTCCGCACAGTGGCGGAGAATTTGGAAATAGCCGAAAAAGGACCGCCTCTTATGAATGGGGTCTTGCTTTTTGCATTAATGGACCGGGGTGTGCATCAGAGGGAATTTGCGGACACATTGTCCGCAATCGCTGCATGGGTAATCTGTCCGGAGTGGAAGCCGAAGAAATGGTTTTCCATTAATATCAATTTGATAGCATATTGGAATAAATTGTATCCGGTCAGTCATGGGATAGATTTCCGGATATGTTTCGTAATAAAGAAAGAAAAAAACTAATCTTTTGTTTCCATTTATCCGTATTGCGAGCGACAGCGGGCGGCAAAAAAGTATTTTTCCTAAAACTGGCCGATTATTTTAAATTATTGATTATTTATGCCGAGTTGGTATATAAACATAATCGTTGTAACTGTTGCCAGAGATACAAAAATGTATTTCAAAGGATAATCCGGGAGTAACCCATGATCAAATTTCAAGGGGTGCACAAGTGGTTCAAGAAACTCCACGTTTTAAACGATATCAACCTTCACGTGACGCCTGGAGAAGTACTGGTGGTATGCGGTCCCTCAGGCTCCGGCAAATCAACGCTCATACGCACCATCAATAAGCTGGAACCCGCTGACAAGGGAACCCTTGTTGTAGATGGCATGGATCTCTCTGATCCGAAAACAGACATCAACAAACTGCGTGCAGAGATCGGCTTTGTGTTTCAGCAGTTTAATTTATATCCGCACCTTTCCGTCCTGAAGAATATTACGCTCGCACCCATCAAAATACGCGGACTCTCTAAAAAAGAGGCTGAAGGAAGCGCAATGGCCCTTCTTGAGCGTGTAGGGCTGTCCGACAAGGTACATGCTTACCCCACACAACTTTCAGGTGGACAGCAGCAGAGGGTGGCCATTGCCAGGGCCCTTGCAATGAAACCGAAGATCATGCTTTTCGATGAGCCTACGTCTGCACTGGATCCCGAAATGATCGGCGAAGTGTTGCTTGTCATGCAGGACCTTGCACGTTCCGGTATGACCATGATAGTGGTAACCCACGAGATGGGATTTGCAAGCGAGGTTTCTCACAGGGTTGCCTTCATGGACTATGGTGTCATACTTGAAGAGGCAAAACCTGATGAATTTTTTAAAAACCCGAAACATGAGAGGGCACAGCAGTTCCTTAAGGAAATACTGTCCCCCATGCACTAAGTACCATAAGGAGGATATACAATGAAGAGATTTGGAGTGTTAGTGCTGGCATTGGTATTTGTCGCAGGTATTTGCGGAGCATTGTTCGCAGCAGATACGCTGGAGACGATCAAGAAGAAAGGTGTAATGGTAGCGGGCGTCAAAGACTCCACCCCGGGCTTTGGCTATGTGGATGAGAAAACACGCGAGATTGTCGGTTATGATGTTGATTTTGTCAAGGCAATTGCAAAAAAGCTTGGCGTGAAGATTGAACTTAAGCCCGTTACCTCGGCAAGCCGTATGCCCCAGCTTGTGGAGGGAAATATTGATATCATCGCTGCCACAATGACGAAGAACCCCGAGAGGGCAAAGCAGATTGACTTCAGCAATACATACTTTTTTACCGGCCAGAAATTTATTGTAAAGAAGGGGACGGCAAAGAGCCTTGCTGATCTTGATGGAAAGAGGATGGGGACGGCAAAGGGCTCCACTTCAGAGCAGAATGCAAAGAAGGCATTGCCAAAGGCAACAATACTTTCTTTTGACGATTACCCTCAGGCATTTCTTGCACTTCAGCAGGGCAAGGTTTTTGCTGTGACAACGGATGAGTCAATCCTTGCAAACATCCTTAGCAAGGCCCCGAACAAGGATCAGTACGAAATTCCCGATATCCAGATTTCCGATGAGCCGTATGGGCTGGGTATCCGCAAGGGCGAGAAGAACTTCGTCGACGCTGTGAATAAAACCCTTGTTGAAATGGAAAAGAGCGGCGAAGCGAAGATGATTTTTGACAAGTGGTTCGGTCCGAATTCGACAACTCCACTCAAGAGAGGAACATTCAAGATTACGGCGGACAAGTAAAGCCGTATTCATATGGCGCAGAGCGGTTAGCGTGGAGCGTATAGAAATTCTCATGAATCAGAGACTGAACGCTAAACGCTATCCGCTAAGCGCTCATGCAAGGGGTTAGCTTTCAGTGTTTAAGTATCAATTCGATTGGGCGGTGGTTACATCAGGGCAGTATGCTGAGTGGCTTCTTTCGGGCATTAAGGTAACGTTCGAGCTCTCTCTCGTGTCGATTGTTTTATCGTTTATTCTCGGCCTGCTCATTGCTGTCATGCGCATGAGCCGTGTTGGCCCTGTTCGCTGGTTCGCCCACGCGTATTTAGAGTTTTTCAGAAATACACCCCTCCTTGTGCAGATTTTCTTCTGGTATTTCGGGTCGTATAAGATCCTTCCAAAGGCATTTAACGATTGGTTGAATACTACGAATTTCGAGTTTGCTGCTGCAGTAATAGCGCTTACCATATATACATCCGCCTTTATCGCTGAAGATATACGCTCCGGTGTTCGCTCCATACCAAAGGAGCAGATGGAGGCAGCCAGAAGCTCCGGTTTTTCCTATTTACGTTCCATGCAATATATCATTCTGCCGCAGGCGGTTCGTCTTACGATTCCACCTCTCATAAACCAGTTCCTTAATCTCACAAAAAACTCTTCGCTGGCTATGACAATCGGGGTCATGGAATTAACCTACCAGGCACGTCAGGTAGAAAGCTATACCTTTAAAGGTTTTGAGGCCTTTACTGCAGCCACACTTGTATATGTTGTTATTTCCCTGATAATTACCGGCATGGTAACGCTCTACAGCAAAAAGGTGTTAAGTCCCATGAAGGCGCATTAGCATGAATACATGGTTCGATTTTACCGTTATCTGGACCAATATAACCTATTTTTTCATAGGCCGGTTTCCTCACGGGGCATTGGGCGGCATTTCCCTTACCCTTTATCTCGCCATAGTCTCCTGCATACTTTCTTTTTTCGGAGGCCTCATGCTGGGGCTCATGAGCATATCACACAACAGGATTATCAAGTATGGTTCAATGGTAATATTGAATATAATCAGGGGGATGCCGCTCCTGATGGTTATATTCTGGATGTATTTCCTCCTGCCGGCCTTTCTGGGAAGGACGGTTTCGGAGAATTGGACGGTCATTATGGCATTGACACTCTTTACCTCTGCCTACATGGCTCAGATTGTAAGGGCAGGCGTTGAAGGTATCCCCAGAGGGCAGACAGAAGCAGGGCTCTCAACGGGTCTCCCTTTATGGCAGGTAATGATATATATTGTAATGCCTCAGGGATTGCGCAACATGATCCCTTCTTTCGTAAATCAGTTTGTCTCAATGATTAAGGACACATCCCTTGCTTTCATTGTCGGGGTGTCTGAATTGACCCAGGTGGCAATTCAAATCAACAACCGGACAATTATCTATCCGACGGAAATTTTCTTCTTTATTGCTGTTATTTATTTTATTATCTGTTTTGCCTTTACAAGCCTTTCGCGCTGGCTTGAAAAGCGTCTCGCCTGGAAGCGGTAAGATTAAAGCATATTTTTTACCCGCATCTGTAATTCGATGAGGGTGGAATTTGACAGCCTTGTCAGACCGTCCTTTTTGATCTTGTCAGGCCTTACCTTTTTGATTGCCTTGAGAACCGAATATTCTACGCTGAGATTGCTCGTCATGAAGTAGCTGAATGCCCAGCTTGTTATTTCGTATTTGTCTCGCTCAGATAACCAGAACAACTGTTCACCCCTTCTTTGCTATATTTAATGCAGAAGACTTTTTATGGCCAGGGCTCAATCTTGCCCTTCATGGGCAGACAATATTTCGTATTAGCCCCAAACCACTTGTCATATATTTTTTTGTAGGTGCCGTCTTTCCATACATCCTGGATAGCCAGGTTGACGGCGGTCTTCCATTCAATGTCATTTTGGGGCAATCCAATCCCGTATGGCTCGACACTGAAAGATTCTCCTACAAGCTCATATTTTCCCGGTTCTTTTGCGGCAAACCCGATGAGCAGTGTGCTGTCCGCTGTCCAGCCTGCAACCTTGTCCTGATATAAAGCCAGGAAACAGAAGGATTCATCCTGAAAACTCACAATTTGTTTTCGGGGGTTTTTGATGCCGAAACCAGTCATGAGGTTTATCAAGTTCTGTTCGTTCGTTGTTCCCTGTACCACTGCCATCCTCTTGCTGATAATGCCTTTTACTGTATTGTATCTCCCTTTTTTTGCAAGGACAGACTGGCCGTCAAAAAAATAGGTATTGGAAAAGTCGACAAATTTTTCTCTTTCTTTTGTGTGGGTTATGCTTGCAATGCTCATATCAATCTGTTTGTTTTTCACATATTCTATCCGTGTAATGGTTTCAACCCTTACACGCTCAACTTTTAAGGTTTTTCCCATGAACTGCGCGATACGTTTTGCAACCTCATCTGCAAAATCCACCTCAAAACCAACCCACTTATTTTTCTCATTGATGAATGCCAATGGGGCATTATCCTGTAAAAGGCCAATACGAACTGTCCCCGTCTCTTTTACCCTGTCGTAAACAGTACCGGCAATGAGCATACCCGGCATGAGGAGCAACACGAGAAGAATGCCCGTTGAGAATAACCAGCCCTGTTTATTCATCCTGTTCCCCTTTCTTATCCATTGGCAGTATTGTTGTCAATTATGCACAAAATGGTAACCTTATTCTTAAAAAAATGAAAGAGAAAATATATTCATTTTGACAACATGCAAGCCATTATGATAATAATACCGCTATGGCTATAAGGGTATTCAACTCGTTTTCAGGGAAAAAAGAGGAATTCAAGCCCATTAATGAAGGGTTCGTCAAGATGTACGCCTGCGGTGTAACCGTATACGACCATTGTCACATCGGCCATGCGAGAAGCGCCATCGTTTTTGATGTTATATACAGGTATTTCATGGCCAGGGGATATGACGTTACCTACGTGAGAAATTTTACAGACATTGACGATAAAATTATTAATAAATCACGCATTGAAGGTATTGCATGGGAGGAGGTAGGAAAGAAATATATTAAGTCTTTTTATGAAGATATGGACGCCATGAACATACTGAGACCAACCCATGAGCCAAGGGCAACGGAACACATTGAAGAAATGATTTCCCTTGTGGAAGCCCTTGTCAAAAATGGCCACGCCTATGCGGTTGATGGCGATGTTTATTTTTCCGTGGAAAGCTTCAGGAGTTACGGCAACCTGTCGAAGAGAACACTGGAGGAAATGGAGGCAGGCGCCAGGATAAGCATTGATGAGCGGAAGAGAAACCCCCTCGATTTTGCCCTCTGGAAGTCGTCAAAAGAGGGCGAGCCCTGCTGGGTAACCCCATTCGGGGAAGGGAGGCCTGGCTGGCACATAGAATGTTCTGCCATGAGCACGAAATATCTCGGGAGCCCCTTTGATATACATGGAGGAGGGAAAGACCTTATATTCCCGCATCACGAGAACGAGCGGGCACAATCAGAGGCGGCGACAGGGGTTAAATTTGTTAACTACTGGATTCACAATGGTTTTGTGAATATTGACAAAGAAAAAATGTCGAAGTCCCTTGGAAATTTTCTCTTAATCAAGGATTTTATTAAGGATTATCACCCCGAGGTTTTGAGACTTTTCTTTCTTTCGAACCACTACAGGAGCCCCGTAGATTATAGCGACCAATCCATTGAAGACAGCAACACCGCACTGTATCGCCTCTATTATACCCTTGAAAGGGTTCTGGAACTGGAAACGGCGAATCAGGGCGTGGAACCACGGCAATACAAAGAAGCGGACGAACACGAGAAATTGTTCTTCGAGGCCATGGACGATGACTTTAATACTGCACTTGCCTTGTCCCATGTCTTTGAATTGTCGAAGCTCATTAACAAACTCCTTGACAGGAAAGACAAAAGGAGTGCACCATTCATCGTATACACAAAGAACGCGATGCTTCACCTTGCCAATATTCTTGGCATGCTGAGCGATGACTTTAAAAGTTTTGAAGCAAAAGAGAAGGCCCGTCACCTTGAACGTATGGGGCTGACAGCACACGAAATTGAAAATATGATACAGGAAAGGGTTGCGGCAAGGAAAAACAAAGATTTCAAAAAGGCGGATGAGTTTCGTGATACACTTTTAAAGAAGGGGATACTCTTATTGGATACCCCGAAAGGCACTGAGTGGAGAATAAAACATATATTTACATTAAAAGGAGAGGGATAAAATGGTAGAGGTCAGGTTTCACGGAAGAGGCGGCCAGGGTGCAGTAACGTCTGCGGAACTTGTTGCGCAGGCTGCAATAACGACGGATCATTTCGCACAGGCCTTCCCCAGTTTTGGTCCTGAAAGAAGGGGTGCACCTGTACAGGCGTTTTTAAGGGTTTCGGAAACCCCTATTAAGCTGAGGTCAAAGGTGTATCAACCGGATAACGTGGTGATACTGGACCCCACATTATTAGGAGTTGTAAACCCAAGTGAAGGCCTGAAAAAGGATGGTTTTGTTGTCATAAACTCTCACAAGTCGGTAGAAGAATTGAAAAAACTTTTCCCCGGTTACAATATTGCTGTTGTAGATGCCTCGAAAATTGCAAAAGAAGAACTCGGTGTGCCTATAACGAACACTACCATGATAGGCGCCCTCATAAAGGCATCGGGCATCGTTGATCTTGAATCTTTAGAAGAGCCGGTAAAAAAGCGTTTCGGGGTTGTTGCCCAGAAAAACATTAACGCATATACAAGGGCTTTCAAAGAAACGGTTATAATTAAAGCCGAATAATCAAGGTTCACGATGCGTGATTCACAATAAATGGGTATTAGAAGTTCTTAACTTCCTAACTTCTGAATTATGAAAGTTTCCGGTAATATCGTCGATGTACTAAATTCCACCATCTATCCCGGAACAATACTGATTAACGACGGCAGGATTGTTGATATCGTCAGAGACAGCAGACGGTACAATACCTTCATTGTCCCCGGGTTCATCGATGCCCATGTCCACATTGAGAGTTCTATGCTGGTGCCCTCTGAATTTGCCCGGCTGGCGGTAGTTCACGGTACAATAGCTACTGTCTCCGATCCGCACGAGATTGCAAATGTTCTCGGCATAGAGGGTGTCAGATTTATGGTAGAGAATGGGAAGACCGTACCTTTCAATTTCTTCTTCGGCGCCTCCCCCTGTGTGCCTGCCACTTCTTTCGAGACATCCGGCGCCTCCCTCGATGTGCCTGAAATTGATGCACTTCTCAGGAGAGAAGATATTAAATATTTAAGTGAAATGATGAATTTCCCGGGCGTTATCAATGAGGATTCGGATGTGATGGAAAAAGTTGCCATCGCAAAAAGATACGGAAAGCCGATTGACGGTCATGCGCCCGGCTTGAGGGGAGAGACCCTTGAAAAATATGTCCGCGCCGGCATATCAACGGATCATGAAACGTTTCAATATGAGGAGGGTCTTGAGAAGCTTTCCCTGGGCATGAAGCTCATCGTCAGGGAAGGCTCGGCTGCAAAAAACTTTGATGTCTTAAGCCCGCTCATTTTGAAATATTCGGATCAGTGCATGCTGTGCAGTGACGACAAACACCCGGACGACCTTATTACGGGACACATTAACGAGCTGGTAAAAAGGGCATTACGCATGGAGATTGATGTAATGACTGTGCTTAAATGTGCCTGTGTGAACCCTGTTATCCATTATGGGCTTGATACAGGCTTGCTCCGTTCAGGTGATTATGCTGATTTCATTGAAGTGGATAACCTTGAACGTTTTGATATTCTGCGAACGTATATTAATGGCGAGGTCGTTGCAGAACATGGCAAAACCTTGTTGCCCCACTTACCGGCGCCCCTTCTTAACAACTTTTCAGCGACCGAAAAAAAGGTGTCCGACTTTTTTGTTTCCAGAAAAGGCGATACAATCAATGCGATTGAGGTCGTTAACAACCAGGTCATTACAGGCAGGGTAGCTATGACCTGCAGGCCTTCCGAAAACAATGTAATTTCTGACACCGAGAGGGACCTTTTGAAACTTGCCGTGGTAAACAGGTATGAAAACCGCCCGCCTGCAATAGGCTTCGTTAAAAATTTCGGTCTTAAAAGGGGCGCAATTGCGTCATCGGTTGCCCATGATTCCCATAATATTGTGGCTGTCGGGGTAACAGACGAAGATATTTGCAATGCGGTGAATCTGATTATTCAGCACAAAGGGGGGCTTTCCGTGGTATATGATGATGTTCGGGAAATCCTTCCCCTTCCCGTTGCCGGTCTTATGAGCAATGAGGACGGATATAGCATTGCTCAGCATTATGCAAAGCTTGACCACCTTGCCAAACAACTGGGATCGTTTTTAAGTGCACCTTTTATGACGCTGTCTTTCGTGGCCCTCCTTGTTATACCGAAACTAAAGCTGAGCGATAGGGGATTGTTTGATGGCGAGCAGTTTCAATTTACCGGCCTTTTTACCGATAAATGAAATTTTGTAATACTCATTACACTTTCCTCTTCCTGGTCTATCGGAAGCGATAATTCCAGGTTTCCGGTATTATTCAAAAATGATGCTCACTATATCATCCTTATTCACGGGTACGTTGAGGGTTTGCCCATTTTTCAGTTGAATTCTAATATTTTTTCCGCCAGAGGATACAGGCGTACGACTAACTTCTATATTCTTGAAATTGGACAAGGCCCAGTTCTGCATTTTCCCGTCAGCACAATCGAGGGCAAAGCCCGCCCAGGCATATATGGCAGCCCGAAAGATTGAGCCGTCTGTTCTTTCAAAATCGTGCAGGTTGTATAAGGATTCGGTATAACTGAAGCTCGGGGTTATCTTCCGTTTCTCGTTGGTGGCCGTTATCCTTCTCGAATTTTTCACACTCACCTTAAAGCTCTTGCCGTTAGGCTCTAACAGATTGAATTCGTCGGTTATGATCTTTCCGGTTTTGCACTCATAGGAACTGCCGTCTGCTGACTTAGTTAGTCTGATTGATGTGCCAGGTTCGAAGTCAATAGAATCGGCAAATGTCGGAACTGCTCCAAACAATGCTATACACATAACACAGACAACTCCATAGGTCCTTAACTTCATCACGCGATCTCCTCTGGTGCAATTTTGGAATGAACCTACCCCGTTCAAGACAAAAGTCAAGCATACTTAATAAGAAAAGGGGCAATTTGTAGCAAAGGGGTACAATGTGGGCAGCCCTATGAGTGAATTGGTGGCTTATGAACGGAGGCTCGAAGGCCTATCCAAGGAAATTGCTGACACTGTGTCAGCAACTCTTGAAATCTCCGGAAAATCAATACGGACGATGCTTCGCACGATTTACGTTTTCGCCGTGTCATTATCATTCTTCATTCTTCATTCTTAATTATTCATTGCTTTCCATGCGTGCTTCGTGCTTAGGATTCTTCCACAACATAAAAGTATTTCCCCTGTACACCCTTATGGTATATAGTATTGAAGTCTCGTCAGAATGAGTGAAATCCTATCCACCTTCTTTTAACCTGGAGGTTTTGTATGAAAAACTATATGGAACGCACCTCCCTTGATGCACGCATTAACCCCATATTCACAGCCCTCGTTACTTCATTTGCTGAGCAATCTGCAAAGGCCTTCGGGCTTGATCACGCCGGCGCCCTGAAACTGACCCTCGCATGTGAAGAAATTTTTACCTATCTGTGCGGAATAGACAAAGGGGATAAACCGGTAACCATAGAAGCGAAGAATGGTCTTTATTTTGTTCAGGTTAAAATTCTCTTCGATGTGGCCCATTTTGACCCAAGGGCGTTTAATCTTACGGCAAAGGTGTCTCTTGATGACGAAAGCGGCCTTGAAGATATGGGTCTTCTCATTGCATCACGTTCTGTGGACAGGTTCAGCATTAACCATGATGCGAGGGAAGGCACAGGGGTGGTGCTTATCAAAGAAAGAACCTACCCCGAGATTACCTGGGCCGAATCAACAGCAGTCAAACCTTTAAAGGGTTTTACCATTACAGCCCCCGATCCGGAGGCGTTAAAACTCTTTGCACATCAAACCGTTTCGACGTATTCCGACAATCCTTATCCCCCTGATTTTCGTTTTCCCGGCAAGCTGGTTGATATGGTGGCAAGCGGTGAATATAAAGCACTTATTGCAACTGATAATTACGGAGCAATCGGTGGAGGTGTAATATGGCGATGGCGTATTGCGAGAAAGAAAATAGTGGAATGTGCAGGTCCTTACATTTTTGGACAACCCCCCGAATCCGGTATAGCAGAAAAACTCATGGATGCCCTCATTGGTGCTATCGCAAAGACCGAAGCCATTTGCCTGATAAATGAATATGCCTCGCCCGAGTTGCCGAAGCAGTATTTTGAGCCATTAGGCCTGGTTGATTACTATGGGCCTGACGGAACATTCGTGCCATGGTGCCTCTATTACAGGTTGTTGAAGGAAGATGTGGGTTCCCAGGTATGGGCACATCCTGAACTGGAAGATTTTCTTAAAATACAGTACAAATCCTTATCCTTTGCGAGGAAGATCGTATTGACCAGCTATGGCGGGGAAGCAAGACCACCACATTCGGTATTTGCATCTCAATTCGTGCGTACACAGCGGGTGGTTACTTTGCGTCCTGTCTGGGACGGTATTGATGTTTCGGTAAATCTGTCAAGACACGTACAGATCCTAAAAAACGAGGACATACAGACCATATTCCTCGAAATCGATCTTGGCCATGCATGGCAAGCTAACCTGGTCCCGGCTCTTAGAGAAAACGGTTTTACCCCACGGCTTATACTTCCGTATGCCGGCAGGGCGGATATTGTTGTTTTTCAATACAGGGAAGGTATGTAGGGCCATGTTCAGTATTCCCCTCGGCAGCCTTGTACCTGAATACATAAAGAAATTCGAGCCCTATGTCCCGAGCAAACCGGACCAGGAATTGATGAAAATGTACGGGTGCGAACGCCTTTACCGTCTCAATAATAACGAAAACCCTCTTGGACCTCCCCCTGCATCGCAGGAAATTATCCGGCAGCTCTGGCCACCCAAGGCAGGCATTTACCCAAGCGGAGATATTTACTATATGCGGTACAGGCTTGCGGAAAAATTCAACATGCATCCCGACCAGTTTCTCTTCGGGAACGGGGCGAATGAGGTCATTGCCTTTGTTATCAAAGCATTCTGTCAGGAGGGCGACAATATCATCACTGCCGATAAAACCTTTGCTGTTTATGAATGGGTGGCGACATTTTCAGGTTTTGAGGCAAGGCTTGTTCCGTTAAGGGATTTTGGTTTTGATGATGCAGGCATGCTCGATCAGATTGATGAGCGAACAAAGATACTATTTGTCTGTAACCCCAATAACCCTACCGGTACATACTGGAATGAAGATACTTTACGCAATTTTCTGGATGTTATCGGGGGCAGACAGATCGTTGTCGTAGATGAAGCGTATTGTGAATTTGTTGAAAAAGAAGATTATCCGGACGGTATGAAGCTTGTGGAAGAGTACCCGAATCTTGTTGTTTTTCGGACCTTCTCAAAGATGTATGGTCTGGCAGGCTTGCGTATAGGCTACCTTGCAGGGAATCTGGAGGTGGTGGATATTATCCGGCGCACCTGTGTGGTCTATTCCGTGAACACGGTTGCACAGGATACAGCGCTTGCAGCTATTGACGATGACGACCATGTTAGGCGTACCCGTGACCTTGTAAGGACGGAGAAAGCCTATCTCAATGCGGAACTGGACCTGCTTGGGCTTGAAACCCAATCCGGCGAAGGATGCTATATCATGATTAAATTGCCTATGAGCGACACCCTTGCTTACAGGAAGCTTATGAGCGAAGGCGTGATGATCCGGAGCATGACGGGATTCAGATTTCCGAACTGGATACGGGTCAGCATAGGGAAGCATGAGGCGATGGAGGCATTTGCAGATGCACTCAGAAAAATACTCGCTCGGTAAAACCATGCCTCGTTTCGATGCCGTTACAAAGGTGACCGGCCGGGAAAGGTATGCTGCCGATTACTATAGTGATGATTTTCTCTGGGCCGGGGCGAAAAGGGCCGGCGTTCCTCATGCCCGCTTGAAGGGTATTGACATTGCGACAGCTAAAAACATTCCAGGTGTTGTTGCCGTTCTGACCCATAAAGATGTGAAAGGGACGAACAGGTACGGCATAATCCGGAAAGATGAATCAATACTGGCAGATTCAAAAATCCACCATTGCGGCGATGCCGTTGCCCTCGTCCTGGCTGAAGACAGAGAAGCCCTCAGGCGCGCCATTGAAAGCATCGCCTTTGATTATGAGCTATTGCCCGATATTTTTGATCCGGAAGAAGCCCTGAAGAAAACCGCTGTAAAGGTGCACGAGGATGGCTCCGCAGGGAACATTATACGGCATGTCCCGGTAGAGACCGGAACCGCCGAATCCGCTTTCAATGAATGTGACACAGTTGTTGAAGCGGTATTTGAGGTGCCCCGCCAGGAACACGCATACCTCGAGACAGAGGCTGGCTGGGCATATTTTGACAAAACCGGGCAGCTTGTCATTGTTGTTGCTACCCAGACACCCTTTCGCGACCGTTTTGAGATTGCCCCTGCCCTCGGATTGGACATGGAGAAGATACGCCTTATTGTTCCCTATCTCGGCGGCGCATTCGGGGGGAAAGACGGTATAACGCTCCAGTGTCTTCTGGGTCTTGCGGCGCTCCATTCCGGAGGAAGGCCCGTAAAAATGTGGTGGGACAGGGAAGAGAGCTTTCTTGCCAGTGTGAAAAGGTTGCCAGCGCGTATGTATTACAGGCTCGGCGCAAAAAACGATGGAATCCTCCATGCCCTGGAATGCAGGCTCTACTTTGATGGCGGCGCCTATGCTTCTCTCGGCGGAGAGGTCATGACCCTCGCTGCGGAACATGCAGGCTCTGCATACCGGATTCCCCATGTGAGCATAAAAGGCTGGTGCGTTTACACGAATAATCCCGTTGGAGGTCCATTCCGCGGATTCGGTGTCCCACAGGTGACGGCTGCCATGGAACAGATGGTGGACATGCTTGCCTTAAAAATCAGGATGGACCCCCTCGAAATCCGCAGGAAAAACATTGTCAGGCAGGGAGATACTAACTGTGTGGGTGTAACCCTCACACAGTCCACGGGGGCTGAAGAATGTCTCAGGGTGTTGGCGGAACACCCTCTGTGGAGGAAAAAAGATACATGGAAAAAGTCAGCAGCCCCATTCAAAACGCGAGGGGTCGGGATTGCATGTATGGCCCATGCAATGGGATACCCGCCCATTGTTCCTGATGTGGCAAACGCAAAGATTGAGCTTACAGAAGAAGGGAAAATACGGGTATACGCGGGCGTTGTAGATATGGGACAGGGCAATGCGAGCACATACCTCCAGATGGCAGGTGAGATACTGGGTCAGGATATAACCGGGATGGAACTTGTATTACCTGATACAGAACGGACGTTACCTTCAGGCTCATCATCTGCCAGCAGGACGACCTACACGTACGGCAATGCCTTAATAAAAGCAGCAAATACCTTGAAAATGCGCATTTTTGAGAAAATATTGCCACTGGTTCAGAGATCAGATGTCAATGAGTTTATCCTTGCACCTGACAGGGTTATCCATACACCCACAGGGAAAGAGGTTTCCCTTAAAGAAGCTTCCCGTTTTTTTAGTGAATCCGAAAGAGTCTGTATTGATACTTTTACAATGCCTGTTGTAAAGGGCATGAACGATGTTATCTATATGGGCCCCCATCTTATTTATTCTTATGGAGCCCATCTTGTCTATGTGGAGATTGACAGGCTTACAGGTGAGGCAGAAGTAAAAGACTATCTTGCTGTTACCGATGCCGGCAGGGTCATAAATCCTCAGGTTTTTGAGCAGCAGATACAGGGCGCAATCGCACAGGGTCTTGGCTATGCCCTGTACGAAGATTACAGGGTCGATGAGGGGGTTCACCTGACCCGTGATCTTGCAACCTACATCATCCCTACGTCTATGGATATACCTGAAATGACGTCCATTCCGGTGGAAACCATTGAAGAATCAGGCCCGTTTGGTATGAAAGGCGCAGGAGAAATCGCCATGAGCGGCCCCTTGCCGGCCGTTGCAAACGCTATATACGATGCATGCGGCATCAGAATTCCCCGTTCACCATTCACGGCAGAGAAGATTCTCATGACCATGCAAGATGAAAATAGGGGAGAGGTTTTGCGGTGAAGGTTTTTTTCATTCTCAACGGTTTACAGACTGTGATTGATGTTGACCCTGACAGAAGGGTGGTGGATATCCTCCGGGAGGACCTGCGACTGACAGGCACAAAGGAAGGTTGTGGTTCAGGCGAGTGCGGGGCATGCAGCATTCTTGTGGATGGCGAAAGCAGGCTTTCCTGCCTCATGCTTGCAGCGCAGCTTGAGGGAAAAAAGGTTATCACTGTCGAAGGGTTGGCTTCAGGTAAAAACATGCACCCTGTTCAGGAAGCGTTTGTTGAACATGGTGCAGTTCAATGCGGATTCTGTACCCCGGGAATGGTTATGGCAACAGTAGACCTTCTCAGCAGGAATGCTGAACCAACCAGGAGCGAGATCAGAGAAGCTATAAGCGGCAACCTATGCCGTTGCACTGGTTACCAGAAGATTGTCGATGCAGTGGAAGTGGCTGCAAAAGCAATGAAGAATGAAGGGTTAAGAGTTAAGAATGGCGGGGAAGGATAGATGAGAGAGGTATTTATACCGGATCATCTTGATGAGGTATGGGATATTCTCGAAAGAGAACCGGAGGCATTGCTCTATGCCGGCGGCACCGACCTTCTGGTCAGGCTCAGATTTGACTTCGCCGGTTCGCCGGTTCGCCGGTTCGCCGGTTCGCTCATCTGCCTCGAACGGATAGACGAACTCAAAAGCATCCATGAGGCAGATGGTCAGATATTTATCGGCAGTTGTGTAAGCCATACAAAGCTCATGGAAAACCTGCTCATCCAGAAGCACTTTCCCTTTTTAATTCAGGCGGTGAAGGTTCTCGGTTCACCTCCAATCAGAAACATGGGTACAATCGGTGGGAACATCTGCACCGCCTCTCCTGCAGGTGATACACTCCCTCCCCTGTACACGCTTGGAGCTATTGTGGAGATACGATCCATTGACAGTAACAGGCTTGTGCCGCTCAAGGGTTTTATCAAAGGTCCCGGCAAAACGGCCCTTCAGAGGAGTGAGATCGTCTATGGGGTATGGATTAACACGGACCAGGATTATAATGTCTGTTATTACGAGAAGGTAGGGCAACGGAAGGCGCTTGCCATTGCCATTGCCAGTTTCGCAGCTTTGCTGAAACTATCAGAGTCGGGCATCATTGAAAAGGCGCTGTTTGCCTGGGGAAGCGTGGCGCCTGTGATTGTAGCCTCTCGGGAAGTAGAGGGGGCACTCATTGGAAGGCCCCTCACCGCGGAGTCTCTCAAGTCGGTTGTTCCACTCGTTGAGAAGGCCGTATCTCCCATAGACGATGTCCGGGCAAGCGCAGAGTATAGAAGAATGGTGGCTGGAAATCTTCTTTTCCGCCTGCTGCAATATGGGAACCATGGCAGCACCTGAAAGGCTTTTTTCCAGGGATTTTATCCTTCTCAATCTGATATTCTTCATAGCATCTACCGCAACGGCGATCTTTTTTCAATTCCATCGGTACCTGAGCTTCCTCGGGATCCCCGAAGGCTGGTCCGGATTTATTATTGCCGCCGATGCCATTCCCGCCTTGATCCTTCAACCGCTTCTCGGCGTTTTTTTGAACAATAATAATGCCAGGAAATGGATGTTCGGGGGCGTTACATGCATGATTGCAGCGCTTTTATCGTACGGTTTTGCAACCACAGTGACGGCCCTCATTGCAGTGCGCATATTCCAGGGCGCAGGTTTTGCCTGTCTCATTGCTGCAATGATGGTGCTGATGGTAAATTACATCCCCTCACAAAAAAGCGGTACGGCCTTTGGAATCGTCTCTACCGTACGGCTGTTGCCCTATGCTCTTATCCCGCCCGTTATGAGCGGTTACTTCAAGGCGCCTCAGGACTTTTCAAAAGCGCTCACATACAGCGTTCTGCCCATGGCGCTGTCTTTGATGGCCGTTCTGCTGTTAAAATCACCGGATATTTTACCGGGGGGGCCGGGTCTCCGGCAGTCCATAAAAAAGAGGGAATTACTCGAAGACATAAAGGACCGCGGGGTATCCATTGTCCTTGTGATAAACCTCCTCTTGTACAGCGGATATACAACGGTCTTTTTCTTTCTCGAAGGATATGACCGGAAGATGGGTATAGAAAACCCGGGTCTATTCTTTACCATTGCCACAATGACAATGATCGGGGTAAGGGTTTTTGGAAGCGCTTTATTTGATAAAATAAATAAGGTATACCTTACGCTCTGGAGTATGGCCGGACTTGTTGTATGTTATGCCGCCCTGCCCTTTACGTCCTTTTACGGCTTTTTCTATATTCTGGCCTTTTTCACCGGGCTTGGCTGGGGGATAGTAATGCCTGTCCTCAATGCCTTGATGTTTGAGGTCTCTGCCCCTCCCTTCCGGGGGCTTAATCTGAACTTGTCTCTTGTCATGATGCAGGGAGGGTTTTTTGTGGGCCCGTTTCTGGGGGGACTGGTACATGGATGGTGGGGTTATAACATGCTCTTTTATTTTTGCGCATCGTTGAGCCTGCTCTCTGCGGTGTTTACGTGGAGGCTTTTGCATCACGTGAATGAGAGCGATAAGAGCGGGCAGGGCAGGACTGACTGATTAAAAAAGGTTATTATATAAAACGGAGGAAGTGATGGATGAAAAAAGATTTGAGATAGACATTTTTCACCCCGGAGACGCAGAAGGGGTGGCAAAACTATTTACCGCGATATACGGCAAGGGGTATCCGGTAAAAATTGTGTATAGCCCCGAACAGCTCATCGGCGCTTTTGAGACAAAGAATAATATACCCGTTGTTGCCCGTACCCCGGAAGGTGATATTATCGGATATGTTGCCATGTTCCGGTCAGCGCCGCATCAGAAACTTTACGAGGCGGGCCAGGGACTTGTTCTGCCTGACTACAGAAATATGGGGATTGCTGCGGCGATGAACCGATATCTCTGTGATATTGTAGCAGCAGAATTTCACATTGATGCAATTTTCGGTGAAGCGGTTTGCAATCATACCCATATGCAGCGGGCCTGGGCAGAGTACGAACCCATCGAAACGGCAATCGAGGTAGATCTTATGCCTGCCGAGGCATATACAAAGGAGAAGAGCGCATCCGGACGTGTGTCCACCCTTGATATGTTCAAGACATATATATCAAGACCGCATACGCTATACATTCCTCCTGTCTACAATGATATTATCCGCTACATCTATTCTGCATATGATGATGCGCGTGCATTTGCTGTGTCCAGCGGACGCCCTCCGGCAAATGTGCGAACGAACCACACCGTGCAGGTCTTTGATTTTGCACAGGTGGCCCGTGTGGCTGTCTTCGAAGCCGGTTTCGATTTCGAGGATATTTTTGATAATGAAGAGAAGGAACTCCTCGATCAGGGCCTTCTGGTTATTCAGGTCTGGCTGAAGATCTCGTGTCCATGGATTGATAGTGCCGTGCAGTTTTTGCGCAGGAAAGGATATTTCTTTGGAGGCGCACTTCCCCGGTGGTTTGATGATGATGGCCTGCTCATGCAGAAGATTGTGGGAACGCCCAACTGGGAAGGCATCCAGCTTTACTCTGAACGTGCCGAAAAGATACTGGATTTCGTGAAAACCGATAGTGAAATAACGTCAGGCAAAATAAATAACCTTTAATTTAAAATTATATTTTTTTCTTGACAAGAATAAACGTATGTAGTACTTTTATTCTAGATATGTTAAATAATTCACAAGATAAGAAGTGTAAAACCTGCTATCGGCAGGGCAATACATTGGTTTTCGATAACTGCTATATAAATAAACGTATTGATTTTTGCCAATTGAGCAATGTTTCACAAAGTACCACCCCTTAACTTTGAAATTCACCTCCATAAGCTTCTCATAATAACCCCCCTTCCCCCTGGGGCCACCCAGGGGGTTTTTTCTTTACAAGACAAGTGGTGGTGGTGTATATTTTCATATTCATGGACATTTCAAGTATAAACAACTACACGGGCGGAGTATTGAGTATGCTTTACTCTGCAGGACCCGTAGCGAAGGCAGTTGTATTTATCCTTTTTATATTTTCTATCGTCTCCTGGACAATTATCCTGTATAAATGGAATCAATACAGAAAAGCCGAGAAAGAGGGCGAGAAGTTTATTAAGACAGCAAAAAATGCCGATTCATTTAAAAAGCTTATAGCTACATACAGAGAGAACCCTGATAATATATTTTACCGGTTGATGCTTGCTTCGTATAAAGAGCTTACTTCAATACAGAAAGATAACCCGGGAATAAGACCAGAAGTTGTTCAACATGTTGAAAATGCACTAAAAATTACCCTGTCGGAGGAAACCGAGCGCCTTGAAAGAAGACTTTCATTTCTTGCCACAACGGCAAACGCTGCACCTTTCATTGGATTGTTCGGTACGGTATGGGGTATCATGGACTCTTTCCGTGAGATAGGCCTGAGAGGAACGACAAGCCTTTCAGTTGTAGCGCCTGGCATAAGCGAGGCGCTTATTGCTACTGCCATTGGCCTCGCTACCGCCATACCTGCAGTGCTCGCCTATAATTATTTTATCGGGAGACTCAAAAGAATCTCTTCCAAAATGGAAAATGCATCCATGTATATCCTTAACCTTCTTGAAAAATGAAGTTATCGAAGGACTCAAAAGGCCCACTTTCAGAAATAAACATCATCCCCCTTGTCGATGTCATGCTCGTTCTCCTTATCATATTTATGATAACGGCCCCTATGATGCAGCAAGGCATGGGTATCGACATCCCCAAGGTAACAACAAAGCCCCTTCCCGCTAAAGATGAACCGCAGATTTTGAGTATTACAAAGGATCAGCAGCTTGTTTTGAATGAGAAAAAGCTGAACATAAAGGACCTGAAGGCAGCCATACAACTCCTTTTTGTAAATAGGGGTGACAAGGAAATCTTCCTGAGGGCAGACAAGGACGTGCCGTACGGGTTTGTCGTCAATTGTATGGGGATTGTCAGAGAGGCTGGCGTTGAGAAGGTGAATATCGTTACCCGACCGCTTGAGTAATAATGAAAGAAGAAACCTGGTTCAAAATGCTCGTTGTGTCCACCATCCTGCATATTCTCATAGTCGGCGCATTCAGCATACCCATGAAAAAATCATCAAAAAAGATTTCAATGTTGTCCTCGTACACCGTTAATCTTGTGGGGGATCCGGGTGCCGGGGCGTTGGGAGGGGATGGAAGGATGTCTGGCCCTGCACAGGCAAAGAAGGCACCGGAAGCAAAAGTCACAAAACCGGTGCCCGCTGCAAAGAAGCCTGCACCCGTAAAAACAAAACCAAAACTTGAGAGGAAAGAAAAAGAGACAGCCGTATCTCTATCCAGGAAAAAGGCGCCGGCAAAAGAAGCAACCACAAGGGAAGAACTGAGTCGTCTCAACGACAGGATAAAGGAAATCCGCAAACGTACAGACTACCTCGATGTTTCACGGGCACCAGGATCCGGGGGAAGTCCGGGAAAAACAGGGGGTTCAGGGTATGGCCTTCCTGGTTCTTCGGAAGGAGGGGCAAGACCCATGGACCCGGTCTCGCAGCAATATATCCTTGGGATATGGGAGAAGATCAAAAATTCCTGGGGATTGCCGGGCATGTCTTCCTTTAAAAAAGATTTGGAAACGGTTGTAACAATAAAGATAAGAAAGGATGGCAGGATTGTTGATATCAATATCGAAAAGAGGTCCGGGAACAGAATGTATGATGAATCGATCCTAAGGGTATTAAGATCAGTTGACCCTCTTCCGTCAATACCTGCCTCATTAAATATGGACACAATGGAAATAGGCTTCCGGTTCCTGCCGGGTGACTTATCGTGAACCTGACAGAGAGCATTATAATGGGAGCAGTACAGGGCATAACAGAGTTTCTGCCCATAAGCAGTTCAGCCCATCTCATTGTTCTCCCCTGGTTTTTTAACATCGATGACGGAAATATTAACAAGCTTACCTTCGATGTCATGCTCCACTTTGGGACCCTTCTGGCCATATTATCTGTCTACGGTAAAAGATTTATAACCATTGTGATCGAAGGTCTCCGTGGCCTGAAGGACAGGCGAATAATAAATTCACTTCTGATGAAGATTGTTGTAGCCACTATTCCTGCGGCAGTCCTGGGCTTGTTCTGTAAGGATTTCATTGAACTTTACTTCAGGACACCCCATGTAACAGTGTTCAGTCTTATTGCTGTGTCCATCTTGATGATTGTCTCTGAAAGAATTTTTGTGAGCGGCAAGGAGACAACATACCCGATAGCAATCATGATTGGTTTTGCCCAGGCCCTTGCCCTTATCCCGGGTACATCGCGAAGCGGAATAACTATAACGGTGGCCATTTTGCTGGGGTTAAAACGTACTCAGGCTGTTGACTTTTCTTTTCTCCTCTCCATACCGATAATAATGGGTGCGGCGCTCTATGAATCGAAGCACATCGACTACAGTGGCGGCGGAATGGATATATACATGCTCGGCGTCCTGTCATCCTTTGTCTTTGGCTATTTCAGTCTTAAATTTTTGATCGGCTTTTTGAAGAATCACTCACTCGATGTCTTTGCCTTTTACCGCATCGGCCTGGCGTTGCTTATCCTTTTTTTTCCGAAGTAATGCCTGGAAAGCATTACTAAATCCCTGTATTATGTAATTTTTCGTGAAATACAGGATAGCGGTAAAAGCTATACTGGCAGCAAGCAACCAGAAGAACGCCTGATATTTTCCCTGGCTCACCGCAGTGCCTTGCATTGTAAGCATCAGTGTGCCGGGCAGCCTGCCGAAGATGTTCATAAAGAGAAAGTCTACAAGCCTCATACGGCTAAGTCCCAGCAGGTAGCACAGAGAGTCTTTCGGGAATCCCGGCAAAAGAAAGAGGATAAAGGTTATATTTAACCCTTTATGTGTTATGAAATTATTGAGTTTATCAATGTATTCTTTCTTAACCACCTTTTCTACGAGTTTTATGCCGAAGACCCTGGTGAACGAAAATGCCAGGAGCGAACCAAGGGTGAGGCCGATGGTAGATAATAGTAAACCTTGGATGTTCCCGAATAAAAGACCCCCGACAAAACCGGTAACTTCGCCGGGAACAGGCGCAAACACAACCTGGGCAGATTGGACAAGGATGAACATTACGGCAGCGAATGGACCGAAAGAGGCAACGAAAACCTTGAGCCTTTTTGGTTCGAAGAAGAATCTGTAGAATTTTATTATCTCTTTCCACGCACCTTCTTCGTGCCAGACATAGAATATCAAAATGACGAGGGCAAGCCCCGATGTCCAGAGAAGAACCCTCAACAGTGTTGATGCAGATTTTGTTTTGACTATTGATCTTTTCAAGACTGAATCGCCACCGTCCTCAGAACCTCTTCCACTGTGGTCAATCCGTCCTCAAGTAATATGACGCAGTAGTCTTTGAGTGTTATCATGCCGCCTTTTATGGCCTCCTGTCTTATAATCTCAGACCCGGCACCTTCACTGATATGACGCCTTACCCCTCCAGTTACTTTAAGCACCTCGTAAACACCGACCCTTCCCTTATATCCAGTCATATTGCATACATCGCAACCCTTTCCTTTATACAACTCTATATTCTCCGGCAATCCGAGGTATGTTATAGCCGCCACGTTATCCGGTTTATATTTTTCTTTACAATTTGAACATATTCGCCTTACGAGCCTTTGAGCGACAATACCGATGATTGATGTGGAAATAAGAAAAGATTCTATGCCCATTTCGTTGAGTCTCATGAAGGTGCTTGGTGCATCATTGGCGTGGAGGGTTGTAAAGACAAGATGGCCTGTAAGGGCTGCTTCAACAGCGATTTTAGCAGTTTCTTTATCCCTTGTCTCACCAACAAGTATGATGTTCGGGTCCTGTCTCAAAAAGGCCCTGAGAACCCGCGCAAAATCGAGACCGATATCGGAATTTACCTGCACCTGGTTTATTCCTGCAAGGTCATACTCAATGGGGTCTTCCACGGTTGATATATTCACATCAATGTCGTTCTTTTCAGCAAGGGCGCTATAAAGTGTTGTGCTTTTACCGGAGCCGGTGGGCCCGGTCACGTATATGATACCGTAAGGTTCGGCTATCATCTCTCTGACGAGATCAAGAGTAGGCTTGTGTGAAATTAATTTATCCAGACCAAGCATTGTATTGCTCTTGTCGAGGATCCTTGCACATATCTTTTCGCCGAACTTTGTTGGAAGCGATGAAACCCTGAAGTCTATCGATTTACTCCCTACCTTCATGGATATTCTGCCGTCCTGTGGCATTCTTCTCTCTGTAATATCCAGTTTGGAAATGATTTTAATCCTGCTTATGAGCGGGAGGATAACCTTTCGCGGCAGCATCATCTCTTCTTTAAGGATACCGTCGATCCTGTAACGAACCCTGCATCCGCGCTCCATGGGTTCTATGTGAATGTCGCTGGCACCCTTTTTTAATGCCATACCGATAATACTGTTTGTCAGTCTTACAATGGGTGCCCCCTGTGCCTCACTTTCCAGGTCTGCTATCCCCATCTCATCTTCCTTTCCTTCTTCAACCTCCATATCTTTTAATATGTCGGACTGGAGATTGTCCATATTGTCAAGGAACGTATCTATGTTGACTTCGGGTTTCTCCTCCTCCTCCTTCATAATCTCAGGATACTCTTTTTCCATGAAGGTCTTTAGATCGCCCTCGCTAATAAGCGCCAGTTCTATGGCGACTCCCTTGATAAACTTTCTTACCTCGTCTATGGCAAGGATGTCATTCAGATTGACCATACCTAGTGTCACGGTGTTATTGGAGTATGCAATAGGTAATACCTTTTGTTTCATGATAACCTGTTGGGGGACAAGCGACAGCACGTCAGAGTCTATTTTGAGGGTGGCTAAGGATTTCATGCCCATACCCCTCTGAACATTCAACCCCTCCAACCTTTCCGCAACGATCTTGTTCAAGGACATGGAAATCGAAGGGTGTTCTTTCATGAGGGATTCAAAATCCTTCTTCTCAAGCACAAACACAGACGTTGCCTGGGTTGCCATTACCGTAGCAGAACGCGGATTGCCGGTTAAAAGGGCCATTTCACCAAAACATGCCCCCCCATCAAGGGATGCAATGGTCATGTCAATCCCCATAGATTGTTCTCTTTTTTTAATATCCACCTTGCCATCTTTTATGATAAACATGGCGTCCCCGGGTGCACCTTCTCTGACAATAGCCGTATTGGGCGGATACACACGTTCCTTTAGCCTGTTTACTAATTCCTGGAGTTCCTCCTGGCTCAGGGATTTAAATAGTTCCGTATTTTTCAGACACAGCATTTTATCGGTACAGGTGTTCATTGCCCAAACCTTCTGCTCCTGTGCTGGTAACTCCTGATAGCCCTTAAGAAATCAATTTTCCTGAAAACAGGCCACAGGGCATCACAAAAGTAAAACTCGCTGTATGCGCTCTGCCAGAGGAGAAAACCGCTTAGGCGTATCTCGCCGCTTGTCCTGATAATCAGGTCTGGATCAGGAATCCCGTTGGTGTATAGGTGGCTTGTAATGTCTTCCAAAGTGATGCTGTTCGCCAGCTCATCTATGGTGCTGACCTTTTTTTCTTTGACAGCCTTCTTTACCGCTTCCAGAATTTCTTCCCTGCCGCCATATCCGATTGCAATATTGAGCATATGGTTTGTATGGGTTTGCGTAGATTCTTCGGTCCTTTTTATTGCTGCCTTCAGTTCTTCCGGGAGCGTATCAATCTTGCCCAGCGCTTTAATTCTGAAGCCATTCTTCTTTATGACAGGGCTTTTTGCGAGCTCTTCTATCTTTTCCTGTATCACTTTCAGAAGTGCCTCAACCTCTTCCTTATTTCTCTGGATATTCTCGGTGGAGAAAACCCATATAGTGATAATTTTTATACCCAAATCAGCGCACCATTGCAAGACATCATCCAGTTTATTAGCGCCCTGTTTATGGCCCATTGTAACATTATCATAGCCCATTTCCTTTGCGTATCTCCGGTTGCCGTCGAGGATAAGGCCAAGGTGGGTTGGCATTTCACCCTTTTTCACGCCTTTTTCGAGGAACTTTTCATACGAAAAATATAATAATTTCTTAATAGGCATAATAAATTATAATGCATTTTGAAATAAAATGACACGAATTTGTGAATAGCTTTTAGCTGATAAGCAATTAGCGATACAGCTCACATGGTGAGCGAGAGGGGAAGACTCCAAGTGAACCGTTCAATCTGTTCAAGTAGTTCAAGCGGTTTGAACATTTAAGAAAGGAGGAGGCGACCCCACTACGGGGACAGGCGCAAGCCCCGGTAATAGAGGGTTTTGGCTAACAGCTATGAGCTAACAACTATGAGTATTAGTTCAGTACCGAAGGCTTTGCCTTTGATGTGAGGGCCTTTATAGCATCTTTGAGGCCATCGAGGGTAAGCTCGAACATGGGGAAAACCTTGCCAACAGTGTCAACCGTGTAATGGCCCCAGAAATTCTTATGCGTGGGATTCAACCATACCGAGTGAGGGAAATGCTGTTTTATTTTCATGAGCCATTCAATACTTGGTTTATCGTTTGTGGAGAAATAATCAATACAGCCGTTTACATCAAACAATTCTGAGTAGGCCATTCGCGCATCTCCTACAAGTACCACTTTGTATCCTTTGTGGAATTGTGAAAAAAGCTTTTCCGTGGGTATGCGTTTATAGTTCGCAATATCTTCATAGATATCCTGATAAATGCAGTTATGGAAGAAAAAGTATTTAAATTCTTTGAAGTGTTCCATTTGTGATGCAGCAGAAAAAAGTCTTTCACATAGTTCCGTATAAGGAAGCATTGAGCCGCCGGTGTCCATAAGGAGGATAATCCGTACCGTATTTTCCCTGGACCTGTTAAAAACAAGCTCTATCTCGCCGCCCTCTTTTGCAGTTTTATCGATGGTTTCATCGATATCCAATTCTTCCTGTGCGCCTTCCCTCTTGAGTTCTCTCAGTTTTTTCAGGGCCATCTTTGTCTGTCTCACATCGAGGATGATATCGTTCCTGTAATTCCTGAACCTCCTCTCTTCGGCTACCTTGGCAGCGGATTGCATCCATGACTCGCCGCCCACCCTGATGCCGCCGGGATGGTGTCCATAAGCGCCAAATGGCGATGTGCCCCCTGTGCCGATCCATTTTCCCCCGCCATCATGCCTTTCTTTCTGTTCCTTGAGCCTTTCCATGAACTGTTTCATCAACTCATCCATGTTATGTTCTTTTCTGAATTCTTCAAGTCTCTGCTGGAATTCTGCTATTTCCTCGGGTGTCATTTTGGGGAGTTTGTGGAGAGGGTTTTCAAGCCAGTCGAGGACCTTGTCGAGCTCAGGGCCTTCTGTTTTTATACCGCCGAAGTATTCCTGAAAGGCCTGATCAAACATATCGTAATAAGCTTCACTCTTTACAAGAAACGCCCTCCCCACATAATAAAGGTGGTTCAGGCTTGACTGGAAATAACCATTATATAAGGCTTCGATAAAGGATACCCATTCTGTAACAGTAACAGGCACCCCCTTTTTTCTCAATAAGTAGAAAAAATCAGTAAACATGGTTTAGCTCCAAAGTTCTAAAATCTCCTCTTGAAGCCGAACCCCCCTCCCTGGGCATGGGAAAGCTTTATGAATCTGCCGGTATCCTGCTCGTTTTTTAAAATTGCTCCCAGAAAAGGTATCTCTGAGCTGATCTTGTCCGTACTGATTCCGCCTAACGAGAGGGCCTTTATCCAATCGAGAAGCTCGCTGGTGGACGGTTTCTTTCTCAGCCCATCCACATCCCTTATCCAGTAGAACCTCTTGATGGCCTCCCTTACCAGTTTATTCTCAATATCAGGATAATGGACCCTTACGATCTTTTCCATCATCTCTTCGTCAGGGAATTCGATATAGTGGAATACGCATCTTCTTAAAAAGGCATCGGGAAGTTCTTTTTCTGAATTGCTTGTGATAATCAAGACAGGCCTGTGTTTGGCTGTAACTTCTTCGTCAAGTTCGGGGATATGGAATGACATCTCATCAAGCTCATTAAGAAGGTCATTAGGAAATTCCACATCCGCCTTATCAATCTCATCGATGAGCAATACAAGCTGTTCGTCGTTTTTGAATGCCTGTCCTAATTTGCCCATTTTTATATATTGTCTTATATCGGAAATATCTTTATCTTTAAACCGTGCATCATTTAATCTCTGGATGGTATCATATACGTAAAGCCCGTCCTTTGCCTTTGTTGTTGACTTGACATTCCAGATGAGAAGTTTTTTGTTCAGCGCCTTCGAAATACTATGGGCGAGCAGAGTCTTGCCTGTGCCCGGTTCACCCTTTATTACAAGTGGTTTCCCCAGTGCAATCGAAACGTTAACAATTTCCATTAAGGGTTTTGAAGCTATGTAATCTTCACTCCCTTTGTATCCTTGACCTGTAACCATTGTGTAAGCCTCCTGTCTATAAGTGAAAAATATCACTTGTAGTATAAGGTTTTATAGCCCCATTGTCAACAGTCTAAACCTGCACAATTATTCGTAGAAACAGGACAGTCCCGCCAGACAGGACAGCCTGTCCACGGTTTTTACCTTGTATTGAGGGCAATATTACCGGTTAAATTTCTTGCAGGCACTTGCGTAGGCCATAATGGCTTTAACATAGTTGTCACAGTGGTTGTAGGCCCAAATGGCTTGTTTTTTCTTTTG
>JAPLKA010000073.1 GCA_026388315.1 Pseudomonadota bacterium
AAGGATATCCGCGATGTGATGATATTCCTCCAGGGACATGGCGTAAGCCCCGCCTACGCAATAAAGATATATAAGCATTATGGCAGGGATTCAGTAAAGGCGGTGAGCGAAAACCCTTACAGGCTTGCCATGGACATATTCGGGATCGGTTTCATCACAGCAGACAAAATAGCTGAAAAACTCGGTATTCCGAAAGATTCTCAAATCCGGATAGAGGCAGGTATACTTTACGTTTTGAATCAGCTTTCCGATGATGGCCATGTCTATTATCCGTACGATCTCCTGATTACAGAGTGCAGCAAGATTCTCGATGTGGAGGAAGACCGTATTCCCGTTGCCCTCGACTCTGTTTCCTCACAGAAAAAGGTAGTCATAGAACAACTCGCAACTCGCAACTCGCAACTCGCAACTCAATCCCCCCTGAATCCCCCCTTTGGAAAGGGGGGGGACGGGGGGGATTGGGCCGTTTACCTTACACGATTTCACATTGCCGAGGTCGGCATTGCACGGCATTTGACATCTCTCCTTACCGCACCGAAGCAGTTACGATTAATCAACATTGACCAGGCTATCGACTGGGTGCAGGGGATGCTGAAGATAACCCTTTCCGGAAAACAGATTGAAGCAGTGAAGGACTCGATTAACAGCAAGCTTATGGTGATTACCGGCGGCCCGGGCACGGGCAAGACAACGATCATCAATTCCGTTATCAATATTTACAAAAAGATGGGACAAAAGGTCCTCCTTGCAGCGCCTACAGGCCGGGCAGCGAAACGAATGACAGAGGCAACGGGCCATGAGGCCAAGACATTACACCGTCTCCTCGAATATACCCCAGGCAGCGGTTCATTTAAGAGGAATGAGCTGAATCCGCTTGATGCCGATTTAATCATAATTGATGAAACATCGATGGTTGACAGCCTGCTCATGTATCATTTTCTTAAGGCTGTATCTTTAAAAGCCACATTGATATTTGTGGGCGACGTTGATCAGTTGCCTTCTGTAGGAGCCGGATGTGTTTTGAAGGACATTATCAATTCGAAGCGCATCCCCACAGTCATACTGGATAAGATATTCAGGCAATCACGTGAAAGCATGATTGTTGTCAATGCTCACAGGATTAATACCGGAGAGATGCCGATATTTCAGGGCGACGAAACACACAATAAGGACTTTTATTTTTTCTTTATTGAGGAGCCGGAGAAGGTGCTCGAAAAGATTGTATACCTCTGCAAGGAGGGCATACCTTCACGGTTTCGTTTTCATCCACTCGATGATATCCAGATACTGGCGCCTATGCATAGGGGAACGGTAGGCGTGGCGAACCTGAATGTCGAACTTCAGAGGGAGTTGAATAATAGAAAGGAAGAAGTTGTCCGGGGCGGGAAGGTGTTCAAGGTGGGAGATAAGGTATTGCAGATCAGAAACAATTATGACAAGGATGTCTATAACGGGGATATTGGAAGAGCTGTAAGCATTGACGGAGAAGTGCAGGAAATGACTGTGGACTACGATGGAAGAAGGGTGACGTATGAATTCTCCGACCTTGATGAGGTTGTCCTTGCCTATGCCATTTCCGTGCACAAATCACAGGGCAGTGAATACCCGGTGGTTATCATCCCTGTGCTGACCCAGCATTATATGCTTTTGCAGAGGAACCTTATCTATACGGGCATTACGCGGGGCAAGAAGCTCGTTATTCTCATCGGTACCAAAAAAGCCCTTTCAATCGCGATCAATAACAACAAACCACAGAAAAGATACACCATGCTCAGGGAAAGGCTGATGAACCAGTGCAGTGATGAGTTATGAGTGATGAGTTTTGAGTTGATAGGTGATCTATTGCAGGGGCTTGCGTCGCCCCCTCCACGAACAAAGTCCGCGGAGCCTCCCCTTCTCGCCCACAGTGTGGGCTGGTTTATGTCGCTCGCGTTCGGCTTCGGAACTTTTGCTTGACAGCAAAAGACCAAGCTTCCTCGCCTCTCGACGGTTTGCTCCGGGATGCCCCGACACCTTCCTAACCACATATTTGGGTTAAAACAATACAGGTCGCATATCAGCTCAAAACTCATCACTGATTCATCAGTCTTTCCCTCAGCA
>JAPLKA010000074.1 GCA_026388315.1 Pseudomonadota bacterium
CATTCGTCATTGGAGTTAATCTCAACATTCAGCGGAGTTGCAGGGGCTGCATCAACAAGTTTTGCAAATGATTCCGCAAATGATGGTGGATTGCCCACGCATATATAAGACTTTACTGTAGGAAGTTGACCTTTTATCGCTTCAATCCTGCCCGCAAACTCCTCATCGAAAACAATAACCGTCGGCTCCGCCACATCACAACAGTATTTTACATCCTCTGCGGTAAAGCGGAAATTGAGTGGTACCACCCATGCGCCCGTCCTGACCATTCCAAAATAGGCAGCAAGCCAATCAATGGAGTTCATCATAAAGTGGACAATCTTGTCACCCTTTTTCACGCCTTTCTTGGCTAAAACGTTGGAAAACTGGTTTGCCTTGTCATCAAACTGCTTCCATGTCACTTCCCGCCTTTTCTTTTCTGCGGGAATTCGCTCAATAAGCGCTACATCATCCGGATACATTCGTGCGTTTCGAGCGAGGATTTCTCCGATGTGTGTATATATATCTGACATAATTAATCCCTCCTCAATTATTTGGTAATTTTGGTGTTGACAATGCGACAATATTCAATTTATCATGCTAAAAATCTTAAAAGCAATATAAAAAACCAATATAGGAGGAGGTTACTATGAATTTCGCAATGTTTTCCGGCCTTAACGCCAGCAAGTTCCCCAAGAGGGAGTTCATTATTGAGAGCTACCCTTCAAAAAATATGAGGAGAAGTTTGACATGGGAACAGTTTGACGATCAAGCCAATAAAATCGCCAATTATCTGATCAAGGATTGCGGTGTTAAAAAAGGCGATAACGTCGTTCATCTCATGATGAACTCTATGGAATGGTATGCAAGCTATATTGCAGTGCTTAAAACAGGGGCAACCATTACACCATTAAACTTCCGCTTCGCAAGCGCCGACATAAAATATGCGGCAGACGTTACAAAATGCAAGGTATTCATGTTCGGCGAACAGTTTAACGCCAGAGTTGAGCCGATCATGAAGGAAATGGATTACTGCAAGCACTTCATCTGCCTCGGCAATACAATTCCGGCAGGTGTAAAATCGTACAATGAGATTATCGAAAAAGGCAACGGTACACCTGTCTGCGTTGAAACAGATGACGATGAAAGGGCAGAACTGATGTTTACATCAGGCACCACAGGAGCACCGAAACCGGTTTGCCATACCCACAGAACACTCTTCTTCATCGGCATAGGAAATGCGCTCACATACAACGAAGGTTATAACAGCGTATATCTCGCACCACACCCATTCTACCACAGCGGCACGCTCTTCCTCTCCTTCCCGTCTTACATAGCTGCAGGCAAGATTCTCATGCCTATGGAAATTCAACCGGAATTCTATCTGAGGAGCATTGCAGATGAAAAATGTACCGGCGGCTGGAATACAGTGCCAACATGGTCCGATGTTATTTATGCTATTAAATCCGGCCAGGTAGATGTCAGTAAATATGACCTCTCCGCATTCAGGCATGTCGAAATAGGCGCCCAGCCGGTTCCCTATATCCTCCTTGAAGATTCCAAAAAGATCTTCCCCAATATTCCAATTGCAAACATCTATGGCATCACAGAAGGTGGCGGTGGCGGACTCACAAACTGCTACGATGCAGACATCATGAGAAAACCGGGTTCTATCGGGCAGGCAACGGTCTTCATGGAAGCAAAGGTTGTTGATACCAATGACAACAAACTTCCTGTCGGTAAGGTAGGCGAACTTCTCCTTAAGGGCCCTCGCCTCATGAAGGAATACGCAATGAACCCTGAAATGACCGCGAAGACAATAAAAGACGGATGGCTGTACACAGGCGATCTGGCCTATGAGGATGAGGAAGGATTTATCTTCTTTGCTGACCGGTCGAAGGACTTGATCATCAGGGGCGGCGAAAACATCTTCCCTGCCGAACTCGAAGACGTATTGAGAAAACATCCGAAGATCCAGGATGTTGCAGTCCTCGGTTATCCGCATCCAAGGCTTGTAGAGGTCGTCATGGCAATTATCCAGTTGAGAGAAGGGCAAACCATGGCAGACGAAGAGGTAATCAACTTCGTAAAGGAAAAAGGTCTTGCAAAATTCAAGTGGCCGGAAAAGATGGTCTATGCAACAATACCGCGTAACCCGGCAGGAAAGATTGAAAAACCAAAGTTAAGAGACATCTATGTGAAGCCTGCAAAAGAAGCAATGGAAAAAGAATTCAAGAAAGGCAGCTAAAAGATACAGCCCTCAGGGGTAGTAAATAAAAACGCCCGTTTTGCGACGGGCGTTTTTATTCCAGGAAGGAAAATATGGATAACAGAAAGAAAATTGGCATAGCGCTTATTATCGTCGGTACTTTGCTGCCCCTCGTTTTCTTATTTTTTACCACCGGTTACCAGCAGGGTACGGGTTTTTTCAACACCCTTTTCGCCTTGAAAATACCGGTAAATCTCTTCAACAAATACAAGTTCGGAATACCATACAGGCTGTTCATTGCCTTTGGTGTTGCCCTGATTTTTTTGGGGATAAGGAGCTTGGACATCGCAAGATTCAATTCAGACAAATCAGACAAAGATGGTGATTCAAAGTAATTCTATTGTCTATCTGAGCCGGAACTCAACCGGCAAATGCACAATTAATCTATGTGGGTTGCTGTGGGATAAATTAACCCTTGAAATTGCATCACTGGCAGCATCATCGAGCATTTGAAACCCTGAGCTTTCAACGACTTTTATATCCCGTGCCACACCGGCTGCGGTAATGATAAAAGACATGACAACCCTGCCTTCCAGCCCCATCCTTCTTGCCTTTTCAGGATATTTCAGGTGTTTCATCACAATCTCTCTCACGTATCCGTAATCGTGCGGCCTGCTGCCCCCTTCGCCTCCGGATGAACCCGAGGTTTTGCCTGTCCCTCCTCCTCTGCCATGGTCTGTTCCATCAGACCCTGTCCCCCCTCCTTTTTGTGAGCTGCCGTCTGCCTCACCGCCGCGACCCCTTTGGCCTGGTGTGGGATGTAACGACACCAAATCTATAGAAGAAGTTTGAACTTTATCTTGAGTCACTCCGGTAACATTATCTTTTTCAATGCTTTTACTCATGGCAGGGCTATTACTCTGCCGCAGATCTGCACCTTCCTTTTTTTGCATTGTCCCGCCTCCGGCAGGATTAAACCTTGCGCCTTCTCTCCCTGCTCCCTGCTCCCTATTCCCTGACCTCTCGCCCCTGCCCCCTGCCCCCTCTTTTCCATCCATCAACGTGAAGTCCACCAGTATGCTTTCCTCCTGTATCGACTTGTTGCTAAAAGGCAAAAAACCAAGAACATACAAAAG
>JAPLKA010000075.1 GCA_026388315.1 Pseudomonadota bacterium
GCGGATCAGCGAACGCAGTGAGCAGCGAGGTGACGAGAGCGTGGAGGAGCGCCCATTGCTTTTAATTGCTTTTAATTGCTTTTATTATGCCTTTATCATTCATATTATTATCCGGGCGCGACTCAAGCGGTCCGCCTTACAATTAATCTGCTGCAAGCTATAATTTGTAAAATACTATGTTTAACGGGTAGTATTGTCAAGGACAATGACGTTCTTATAACAAACTTATGAAAATAAAACCGCATGGTATCAACAGGATATGGGGTGCCGTTACAAATGCACAAAGCAACATAATCCTAAAACATAATGTTATATTGCTCACTGCATAACATTAAAGTTTATTATTTACAGGAACGACAGATTCAAGCTGAAATATTCACGCTGTGGTTATTGATTGCCGATTGAAATGTAGACCATTCGACAACCTTGCCAGATTGTGTGGTACAGGAAGAAGCAAGTTACTGTGGATGTCACCCCCCCCATCCCATTGTCCCGCCTTCGGCAGGATTAAACCGTACGGCCTGCCGATTGCAAAAAGCTGTTCAATGTTCAATGTTTTCTGATTGCCATTCACAGCATTTCATATCTTCTGCCATTTTAACTATTCACTATCTACTATTCACTATTCACTGCCTTTTTCATAACTGTGGTGGCTTTTTCTTCTCCGGCTCCGGTTCCGGTGCAATCGGTATCCGCAGTTCCACTAAAGCGCAGAAAACCCGCAGCTCATCAAGAAGCGCCTGAAGGTCAGGCCTTGTGTATTTTTTGGCGCCCATCTCAATAAATGATTCTACTGATCGTAAGACGGCAACATGTTTTGTTATGGACGGGAGCCTTGTAACACCTGAGTCCGGTTTGGGTTTCTTCCATGCTGTAAGCAATTTCTCAAGGGCGAGATAGGTTACGGGCGTCTTCATAATGTTCTGAAATATCATCACAAGGTCAGGGCAATCGAGGTTGGCGGCAAAGAGATACCCCTGGGAAACAGGCATTTTTCCCTCCCGGATAGTTGTCTGAATCTCAGGAGGAAGCTTTAAAAGTGAAATCGTGCGAAGCATTGTCCTTGTTGACTTTCCGGAGATTTCAGCAGTTGTTGACAATGTGTCAACAATTTCCTTGATCAGACTTTCAGGTCTCATCTCGTATTTCACCAACTCACTCATTACCCCATCCACATCATAGTTTTTGTCAGGATGTTTTGCTTGGATATATGCCAATATCCCTTTCGCCTGATCCATGGGGAGGATGAGCAGAGAGCCCCCGCTACGCGAGGACAGGCATAGAGCGTAGAGTGATTTTGGATTGTGGCAACTACCTGACCCCCGATCACTGATCCCTGTTTTTCCCTTCACTATTCACTATTCACTAACGACTATTCACTGAAGTAACGGCGACTTAAGCACGGTTTGGGCAACAGGCTGTTAACTTTGAATATATGCTTTATCGTGCGGCCCCATATCTACGAATTTGATGGTTTCATCCTTACTTTCATTACAATTGATGCAAAGAACTGTTTTTTCATCGTCTTTTTTTCTGCATAATCTGCAATACAGATAGATGATAAGAAAGTTTTTCTTGACAGGACAGCTACAGTATCCCCTGAAGTTACCTTTTAAGGGTTCTCCCAGGGCAATAGGATTTTCTATTATCATATCTACCTTTTTCTGGATTATCTTTTTAATGGAGCTATGTTTTTTGAGAGACCGGACAAAGGCATCGCTAAAAATGACCTCCATCAGAAAACCTCATCATATTTAAACCATTTTGCATCGCCGGATTTAATGCTTGAGATGGTTTGCATGAGGGTTTCCTTAAATTCATTGTCAGCCAGAATTATTTCTGTAGGGTCTTTTTCTTTAACCCGTTTAAGATTAAGAACAAATTGTGTAAAAACCTCAGATACTGTAGTTCGCTGTTGTTCTGCGTAGATTTTTATATATTCAATAAGGTCTCCATCAAGCGTGATGTTGAGTTTACATTTAGGCATTGTTATTACCTCCGTCTATTTATACGCATATTATACGTGTGATATGCATTTATGTAAAGCAAAAACAAAACCGCCACGTCTTGACTACAGGCTAAACCGGACTTATATATACTTTTAAACATTTTTTAGCAACATCATCAAATAATGATAAAAAGGAGTAAATAAGGCATGTCTTTAGAAAAATTAGAATTTAAAACCGAAGTGAAGCAGTTGCTCGACCTGATGATCCATTCCCTTTATTCCCATAAAGAGGTGTTTTTGCGGGAGCTTATCTCAAACGCCTCCGATGCCGTTGACAGGGCGCGGTATGAGTCATTGACAAACAGCGACATATTGGAAAACGACGGGAACTGGAAGATTAAAATAACCGCGGATAAAAATGCAGGCACGTTGACGATAAGCGATAACGGGATCGGTATGACAAAAGGCGAGATCATCAAAGCCCTCGGAACTATTGCACATTCCGGTACAAAAGAGTTCCTCGCGGCGCTGCAAAGCAAAGAGGTAAAAGATAATCCCGAATTGATAGGCCAGTTCGGTGTGGGTTTTTATTCATCGTTCATGGTGGCAGATAAAATTACGGTCATTTCAAAGCATGCCGGCCAGAAGGACAAAATGGGCGTCAAATGGGAATCAACCGGCGACGGCACATATACCGTTGAAGATATTTACAAAGAGACAAAAGGCACAGACGTTACCCTGCATCTTATGGAAGGGGAGAAGAAATACCTTGATGAATGGGAAATCCGCAGCGTCGTAAAAAAATATTCTGACTTTATTGAACACCCCGTTGTCATGGAGGTGGAAAAGGAACAGGAAAGCACGCTAAAGAAAGGTGAAAAGGTCAAGGTCAAAGAGGAAGAAACCTTAAACTCCATGAAAGCCATATGGCTTAAAGACAAGTCAGAGGTAACAAAGGAAGAATATAATGAGTTCTACAAACATATTTCCCACGACTTTACAGAGCCGGCAAAGGTAATCCATTATAAAGCAGAAGGTACATCGGAATTTTCAGCGCTCCTCTACATTCCTTCCAAAGCGCCTTTCAACATATTCTATAAAGATTATGAAATTGGCCCCGTTCTTTATGTGAAAAGGGTTCAAATCATGGACCACTGTGAAGATTTGATCCCTCCATACCTCAGGTTTGTAAGGGGGGTTGTCGATTCATCAGACCTCCCCCTGAATGTATCAAGGGAAATCCTGCAAAATAACCGCCAGGTGGAAATTATAAAAACGAATATCACTAAAAAGGTGCTCGAAACCTTAGCCGATATGAATAAAGACGAGTACGGCAGCTATCTCACATTCTATAAAGAATTCGGAAGGGTTTTAAAGGAAGGTATCCACTTTGATTTCACGAGGCGGGAAACAATCGCCGACCTTTTACTCTTCCCGTCCACGAAAGCAGAAGATGGTAAATTAAGGACTTTTCAGAACTATATTGAGGGTATGAAGGAAGACCAGCAGGAAATCTATTACGCCACAGGGACTGCCCTTGGCGAAGTTATGAAATCCCCTTACCTGGAAGCGTTCAGGGATAAAGATATTGAAGTCCTTATCTTTTTAGATGAAATTGATGATTTCATATTTACCGGTTTTGAATATAAAGGGAAGAAGTTAAAATCGGTAAGCAAAGGGGATATCAGCCTTGACAAAACAGAAGAAGATGAGAAGAAAAATGCCCGGAAGAAATATGGAAAACTCCTTGATCTCGTCAAAGACACTCTAAAGGATGATGTAAAAGACGTGCGGCTTTCAGGAAGGCTTACCGATTCTGCCTGTTGCCTTGTAGCCGATGAGGGTGATATGGATCCCCAGATGGAAAAACTCCTGAAGGCCATGGGACAGGATGTGCCTCAGCGGAAGAGAATCCTCGAAATCAACCCGGCGCACCCGCTCTTCGCTGCCATGAATACAATCTTTGAAAAGGATAAGCGGAGTCCCGTTCTGGATGAATATACAAAGCTCCTCTATGACCAGGCGCTTCTCCTTGAGGGTTCAAAGCCGAAAGACCCTGCTGCATTCGCAAAGGCCGTATCAAAACTGATGGTGGAAAACATTGGAAAGTAGAGCTCCAGCTCACACCGTGAGCGAGAGGGGGAGGCCGGGGTACCCGCAAGGCAGGTCGTGGCTTTGCCTGTGGAGGGGGCCGACGCAAGCCCCTGTAATAGAGCTCCAGCTCACACCGTTTTAATCAGGGACAGACATTATCATAAAGGCCCCCTATTCGAGATTCTAAAGGGAGATCGCTTGTAGGGGGCCTGCTTTTGTAATCCTCGAAGCTTATAACCATTTCGTTTGTGCCGTCATATTCTACGATGGACAATATTTCATAGATTTTGGTTTTACAGTTTACCTCTAAATGCATCTTAAACATATCCTGATTTTCATCCTTTCCGAGGTCCTTTGAAATCTTCTGCCACACCTTTTTAATACCTTTATCCGGCGATTCCAGGCTTTCTTTGTCATAGAAATATTTGTAACCTGATTCGGTTGCATAAAATAACTTCCAGTCGGCACCCTCAGAAAATGAGTACAGACCCGTAAGAATCAGTCCACTGAAAATAAATATTGCCATTTTTTTGATTTTCATTGATTGCCTCCTTAAATAGTGAACAGTCGTTAGTGAATAGTGAACAGTTAAAGACATTTTATCAAGCTCATTGATTACTCTTCAAACCCCATTACTCGTTCCTCGTATCTTAACTGCAGTGAATAGTCGTTAGTCAAAAACCTATTTACCATTCACTGCCTTTTCATATTTTCTGCCTTTTTTACTATTCACTATTTACTATTCACTGCCTTTCACTATCTTATCAATACTTTATCCTCACCTTATAGACAAGCTTTGTCTCGCCATCCTTCTTCACCGGCACATCAAAGGATACTGTCGAAGAATCTTCTTTTTTGTAGCTATTAGATGATTCAAGGACCTTCCAGTCTCCGAAGAGACGCTCTATAACCTTTATTGTAATATCCTCTTTCTTGTGGTTCCTTAGTGATATCTCATAAGCAACTTCGTTTATGTTTTTGGCCACTTTCTCCCAGTGCATCTGCTTCCGGGCGGCAACAACATCAAAGGCGTCGCCGATTTTTACCTTGATCTTTTCATCCTTCGGGGTGTGCTGTATGGAATTCTCCCCGATAAACTGAAGGCTTCCGTCCGGGTCATGCTTATACATCCTTAAAGTCCCCTTGGGGAGGGGCATACCAAGATTATGCTCGCTTTTATTGGCAATCTCAATAAAAACCCCCACTTTTTCATTCTGAAAGGGTTCGCCATAATAATTCCGGTAATAATAATCGCGCCCCTGATAGATGAATTGTTTGTTCACCGGAACATCCGGGGCGTTTAACAAACTGATCTGCTTTGTCTGGTTCTGCTTAACGGTTGTCTTTCTGTCGAGCGTGTAAATATGGTACTCAAAAAATGTCTCTTCTTTGAATTGAGGCGCGGCCTTTGCCATAGGCGCCACACCGGCATTCATCTCCATTCTCCGATCTTCCCTTACCCTGTTGACATCCCCTGCAACGAGTTTTAAAGCCGCATTATTGTAAGTTGCACCGCTTTTATTGTCTATCGTTACCCATCCGGACACGTTTGACGAAGTATCCTTATCGTTCAGGACAAGGATATAATCGGCACGCCAGTTAATTCCGCTGGTCAGATACAGGGCTTCAATCTTCTGTGAAGAGGACGTTCTGCTGTCAAGAAGCCACAGAAGCGTTGGTTTCGATATGAGGCTTTCCGGGACTTCAGGGAATATGACCCTCCCGGGGTGATTGAATGTAATCTCGTTGCCAATTTTATAAACCGGGGTTCCCTCGTTATTCGAAAGGAGCGTAGCCGCTACAATCTCTTCTTTGTCCGTATAAGGATTCCTCGTTATGAGCTTTAATTCTTTGCCTACATACTTATCGAGGAGCTTCCTGGGGCTTAAAAGGTCATACTCGTAGTTCTGTTCGAGTATGGTAAAACTGTCGGGATTGGAAAGGGGCTTTATGCTGACACTTGTGGGGATGATCTGCGCTGCCACATCCATAAACTTAAGTTCCTGAATGCCTTTCTGGAATTTTATCTGTCTCCTGTCCTTCACAAGACCGATGTTGCTATTATATACGGTCACTTCCATCCCTGTCTGATCTTCTATGCCTGTTGAGTGTTGCTCCACAGCATGGACGGTGTAGCCAACAGGCATTATAACCAATAAAACTAATGAGACCAATAAAACGAGAGATTTTATTATCATTTTTCCTCCCTATAATTCCTTCAATACCTTATAAACTCCTGAAAAATCAAGATTATCTATGCCTTTTGACAGGGTCATGCCGAAAAGCTCTTTCACTGCACTTCCCGTAAAGAGTGGTCTTCTCAGGGATTTTGCCAGGTCCTGCAAAAAATGTAGGTCTTTATAGATAAGGGCTGATGAGAAGTGGGTTGAAAAATCCTCTTTTATCAGCTTTTCTCTCTTTGCATTGAGAACCATTGAATTTCCAGCACCTGCGGCAAAAATATCGAGAATTTTCTCCCTGTCTAAACCTACAGCCTCTCCAAAGACAGTTGCCTCGGCGATAGTGGCCATAAAACTCCCTAATATCAAATTGTTGATCAATTTCATCTTCGTTGCAACGCCCGGTTCTCCGAGATAAAAAATAGCTTTTCCGATCTTCTGGATAAAGGGGAGTGCAGCATCATAGGCGCTCCTTTCACCGCTTGCGAGAACGGTGAGATTGCCCTGCGAGGCAGGAACAACACTCCCGAGGACAGGCGCTTCAATATAGAAGGCCCCTTTTTCCCGAAACATCGCGTGAAAGCGCAAAACCGGTTCAAAATGATTCGTCGTGTTATCGATAATGATTTTTCCACCAGGATCCCCCGACAAAAGGCCCTTCTCTCCCTGGGCAACCTCTGCAACTGCCGCACTGTCAAAGAGGCATAGGAACACTATGTTCGTCTGAGATATGAGCTCGGCAGGATTCTCAGCCCATTCTGCTTCCAGGTCCTGCGCCTTTTCTTTCGTTCTGTTCCAAACGGTAAGTTTAACACCTTCAGAAACCAGCCGTTTTGCAATAGTTTTTCCGAGAGTACCAAGACCTATAAACCCTGCTTTCATCGTTCTGCCTCCACGGTTTATAATTATAGCAATATACTATCACAGTTGAACAAGCATTTACACTTTATCGATATTATTGTAAATATGCTCACAAAACCACCTTTTTCTTTGTGCAATGAAAAGGACCATCCTTTTATCTTCCACGCTTGCCGCTATGTACGTTTTGTAGTGTCGATGCTTCCTTCTATGGAAAGAAGCATCTTTTTGATGTGGATACCTGAAGAAAATCCGCCGATGTTTCCGTCTTGTCTGATTACACGGTGGCAGGGTATTATGATGGGGATGGGGTTTCTCCCTACTGCCTGTCCCACCGCCCGGGAGGCACTCGGGTATCCGAGGCGCTTTCCTATCCACCCATAGCTCCTCAACTCGCCGTACGGAATATTCATCAATTCTTTAAGAACTTTTTGAGTGAAGGGCCTGAGGCCTGAAATATCAATTTCTGCACGAAGCTCAACCTTCTCACCTTTGAAATACCGGTCGAGATCTTTCCATATATCCCCGAAGGGCTTCTCTGAGTCAACACTTCCCGGATAAGCCGCGGCAAACTCCTTCTTGATGCGGTGAGGCTCTCCTGCCATTATATCAAGCCGAAAGAGTCGGCCATTTCTGGCCACAAGAAGTATATAGCCCAATGATGATTCCTGAATATTATATTCAATCAAATCCAATTTGACATGTCCTCCCTGGAGTCATAGAATGTATGCCTGAAAAGTCTCATATGAAAGTATATTGACCAAGATTACCACAACAGGAGAAAAAAATGGAAGGATATATAAAATTTCTCGGCACCGGCGGGGCACGTTTTGTTGCATCAAGGCAGATCAGGGCAACAGGTGGGCTCTGGCTGCACTATAAAGACACGGACCTTTACATAGACCCGGGACCGGGTGCACTCGTGAAGCTTCACGCATCAAAAGAGAGGTTCGACCCCATTCAATTGGACGGGATTATACTTACCCACAAACACATAGACCATGCAAACGACGTGAATATTATGATTGAAGCTATGACAGACGGGGGATTTAAGAAGAAGGGGACGCTTTTTTGTCCGGAAGATGCTATAAATGGTGATCCTATCGTTCTGCAATACGTGAGAAAATACCTTGACAGTATCGTGCTGCTCCACGAAGGAGGCCATTACACTGTAAAAGACATAACGTTCAATACGCCTGTGCATCACGTCCACCCTGTTGAAACATATGGAATCATTTTTCATTTGAATAAAAAGATTGCCCTCATTGCAGATACACGGTTTTTCGATACTCTGCCGGAACA
>JAPLKA010000076.1 GCA_026388315.1 Pseudomonadota bacterium
CGTGGTTCTTGAATATCTGTGTATATTTGAATCTTTTGTCCTTTTTGAGGTCGCGGATCCTCTCCTGATACATCTCCAGCAAGAGCATGTAATCCCGGTCCGTATAATCAGACATTGTTTTTGTATGAGACCTGTTTTCGACAATCACTTCGTGCGCCCCGACATTATTCATCTTGTCGTAAATGCCTTCTCCCCGTTTTTTCAAATCTGCCTCAATAACGAAGATAGGATTAATGGCAGGAAAACAGCGCAGAAGCCATGATCCTTCTGTATCTTTATATTCCCTGATTGCTTTCGGGGTAAGATGTTCATTCTCCGGGCAGAAGGGGCAAAGGCCAACTGAGTTGCTTTTTACTGTTTTATACCCGACAACTACCCAGTTTCCGGTAACAACATCTCTTCTTAACTCTGCCATTTGTCTAATAATAGAACATCAGCAACGGTTTGTCAAACCGGACGAAAACAATCTTTTGAACCAGCAATTCTCGGTGAAAATTGCTGCCTTTGAACTTATAGTTCTTGAAAATCACAGTGAATATCATTTAGAATAATGCCCATGGATGACCTGTTGAAATTTGCCATACATTGTGCGAAAGAATCTGGAGAGATTCAAAAGAAGTATTATGAACAGAGATTTGCGATACACCACAAAGGGGAAATTAATTTAGTAACTGATGTGGATTATCTCTGCCAGGCGAAAATCATAGAACTTATAGAAAAGGATTTTCCCGACGACGAGATTATCAGCGAAGAAAAGACAAACTACTACGACAACGACAAGAACCGATGGATTGTAGACCCTCTCGATGGGACAACGAACTATGCCCACGGATACCCCTTTTTCTGTACATCTATTGCCTATGAAAAAGACGGAGAAATTGTCCTTGGTGTTGTATATAATCCCGTATTTAATGAATTATTCTATAGCAGGAAGGGAGAGGGGGCATATCTGAATGGCAATAAGGTAAAAGTTTCAACAATCCAGGTATTGAAGGATGCCCTCCTGAGCACAGGTTTTCCCTATGACCTTGTCACAAACAAAACGAATAATGTCAGTAACTTTATTAAGTTTCTATATGCGGCCCAGGCGATAAGGAGGGACGGTTCTGCTGCGCTGAATCTCTGTTATCTGGCCTGCGGGAGATTCGACGGTTTCTGGGAGTTGAAGCTCAATCCCTGGGACGTTGCTGCCGGCTTCCTGATTGTGTTAGAGTCGGGAGGGAAAATCACCAACTTTCAGGGTGACCCCTTCAATATTTACAGGGATGATGTTGCTGCGTCAAACGGTCTTATCCATGAATCCATGCTTGAAGTGTTAAGACAAATAGAACCAATAGAACCTGTCTTATTGGTTTGATTGGTCTTATTGGTTAAAACCAATACAACTAATGGGACAAATAGAACCAATAGAACATGCTCATCAAAATTCAAATTTCATCCCGTCATGTGCCGCGATAATGTTAATGCCTGTAGCATCTTTTAACTTCTCTGCAACAAGGTAAGGTTTTTCCTTTATAAGGTTCATTCCGAAGTGTGTCAGGATGACGGTTTCCGGTTTTATATGGTTGACAATTTTTACTACATCGTCCGTTGCAAGGTGATCCACTGCATCTGTTCTTGTTATCGGTTTTGACCTGAGCACGTTGATGATCAGATAATCGACGTTGTAGTGTTCCGGCAGAGTATCGAAAAACCGTGTATCTGCAATGAGGGCAATCTTTTTATTCAAATGAAAAATGATTCCATATGTTTCAACAGGGTGGACGTGACGCACAGGTGTATCGAACGTTATATCTTTTAAAGTGTAATGCCCTCCTTCATGGAGCAGCACGATACTGTCAAGGTATTTTCTCACGTATTGCAGCACGACAGGGTCGCTGTTTACAGCATCTTCCGGACAAAAAAGTGTCCCTTTCTTTTTAAATCCTCCGTCTGTCATGGCTTCGATCATGATATTCACATCGTTGGCATGGTCTATGTGTTTGTGGGTAAGTATAATCCCGTCCAACTGGATGGGGTTGAACCTCTCTTTTGATGCGTGAAGCTTCACAAGCGCACCCGGCCCCGGGTCTATATAAAGGTCCGTGTCTTTATAGTGCAGCCAGAGCCCACCCGTTGCC
>JAPLKA010000077.1 GCA_026388315.1 Pseudomonadota bacterium
ATAGTAACAACACAAGGAGCTTATCCTGATATAAAAGCTGAAGGAAAAGGTTTTAAGGGAATGATGAGCATATCGGATGATAAATTTATACCTGGCCTTGCTCGCATTTCAGAAGTGATAAAGCAAAACGGTGCAGTATCATGTTTACAGATTCTCCATTGTGGAAGGGAAGGTGGAGTGGAATTAGATTACTGTCTTATGCCATCAGTTGTCCCACAGAAGCTATCGTATTTTAAACAACCACGCGAAATATCAAAAAAACAGATTAATGAGTCTATTCGTGATCACGTAAAAGCAGCACGCAGGGCAGTTGATGCTGGTTATGAAATGATTGAACTATCCGGAATTGTCGGATATCTTATAGCAACGTTTATATCAAGATATACGAATAAGAGACAAGATGAATATAATGGAAACATTCGTGATAGATGCCGGATAATGATTGAAGTGATACAAGGGATAAAGGCTGAAGTAGGCAACTCGATACCTTTAGGGATAAGACTTTGCGGATTAGAACTTCTTGATGACCGCGGAGGCAATACAGTTGAAGAGAGCATGGAAAGTTTTCGTATAGCCGAAGAAGCGGGTGCTGATTATGTAAGCGTTACAATTGGCTGGCATGAATCATCTCAGTCAGTTATTACAAGAGATGTCCCAATGGGTCATTGGCTCTATGTGGCAGAAATGGTAAAAAAAGCAGTAAACATACCTGTGATGATGGCATTCAGACAGTTTCTTCCTGAAATACCTGAAAAAGCAATTGCTGAAGGTAAGATAGATTTTTGGGAAGCGTGCCGTCCTATGATTGCCGATCCAGAGATTCCACGTAAGTCAAAAGAGGGAAGAACTGACGAGATTATTCCATGTATAGCGTGTAATGTGTGTTTTTCCCGGTTGTATTACCATCAGCCTATTATGTGTTCTGTGAGGCCTACGTTGGGTCATGAGAGAGAGGAGGGCTGGGGATACTACGGCTTCCCCCCCATTAAAGACAGAAAAAACATCATTGTCGTTGGTGGTGGTCCTGCAGGACTTCAGTTTGCTTCGATTGCAGCAAAAAAAGGACATAAGGTAACACTTTATGAGAAAAACAACATACTGGGAGGAAACATACTCCTTGCTTCAAAAGTTGATCATGGTGCAATCGAATTGCTAAGGCCGGTTAAATACCTCGAAAGCGAGTGTCATCGCCAGAAAGTTGAGATAAATCTTGGTATTGAATGTGCACCGCAACTACTTACAGAAAAGAATGCAGACATTGTTGTTATTGCTACCGGTTCGCACATAAAACATTATTCATTGTTGGAATCGAGCATTCTTCTTTCTCCTGAAGACATTATTGTAAATGGTATGTTACCTGGAAAAAGAGTGGCTATAATAGGAGGCGAAGGGGTTGGGCTAGGCGTAGCAGTTTTTTTGTCAGGGAATGGAGATTATGACATTACAATTATTGAAAAGACAAACAAATTAGGCAGGGACGTGAATCCATTCTACCTTTGGCAGTACATACAATTGTTGAAGAAAAAAAGGGTTGTTTTTATGATGAACTCACAAATTAATGGAATGGAAGGCGGTGCGCTTAGCATTGGGTCTTTAAATGAACAAAAAACTATCGAGGTTGATTCAATAATTGTAACATATCGTCAACCTGCAGTGGATTGGAAAACAGCCTTGGAGGGTACTAAAGAAAAGGTATATTTAATTGGTGATGCGAAAAAGCCAAGACGTCTGAATAATGCGATCCATGATGGATACCGCTTAGGAATGGAGATGCAATGATACCTGTAATTAATAAAAATCTTTGTACTGGATGCGGAAATTGCGTTGAAGTATGCCCTCCGCTTGCACTGTCTTTGACGGATGAAAAAGTAGCTTTAGAAGAGGAGGAATTTTGTGAAGAATGCGGTTTTTGTGCTGTCGAATGTCCGACGCAGGCAATAGAAATAATCTTTCCCATCTCCCCCGAATAACTCGCTTTAATAACAGTGCAGACCCACATCTGGGGAAACAGCGAAAAAGAAAATGCTATTGTAATGCGGTGAGTATTGGTGACTTGAACATGGAATTTGAAACTGTTGCATTAAAAAAAGGTTTGACAGTGGCATAGGAATTAAAACAGAATAATGTCATATGGATTGAAGAAAGAAGAAGTAAAAGGAGGGGATGGTCTAAGGTGAAAAGACTGGACAGAGTTCTATAAAGTTGTTAACTTTTAAAAAAGGAGAAAGAATGAAAAAAATTAGTGTAATAATGTTGGTTTTTGTTATGATGATGTCTTTTGCAACAGCAGTTTTTGCAGGACCGGCTATTGACAAAATAGTCAAAAGGGGAGAATTGATAATCGGCACTTCCGGGGACTACCCTCCCTTCACCGTTAAAACTAAAGACGGTAAACTCATGGGACTCGATATTGATCTTGGCATGTTAATAGCGGATGTCATGGAAGTGAAGGCAAAAACAGTTCAGATGCCTTTTGCCGAACTATTGCCTGCCTTGCAATCAGGCAAAATTGACATGATTATCTCTGCAATGACGATTGTGCCAAAACGTAATTTGAAAGTTGCATTTATAGGCCCGTATTTCGTTTCAGGCCAGTCCATCATGGCAACGAAGATGACGGCTATGTCAGTAGAAAACTTAAATGATATGAACAAGCCTGACTTTACTTTAGCAGTGCCTGGCGGGACAACAAGTGAGATGATTGCAAAGAAAAATGTCCCGAAAGCCCAGATAAAGGTTGCCAAAGATATGAATGAGGCAGTGAAGATGTTGCTGGACGGCAAGGTTAAGGCTGTAATGTCCGATACGGCTACCTGTGCCGTAGAAACAGTCCGTTATAAAGAAAAGAACATTGTTTCCACCCCTCCCTTAACTTTTGAGCCTATTGGAATTGCAATAGCAGAAAACGATCCGCTGTTTTTTAACTTTTTATCAAATTTTCTGTCAGGAATGAGGGGAAGTGGCGATCTCGAAATGATTACTAACAAATGGTTTAAAGACACATCATGGATTAAGGACCTTCCATAGGAGTCGGTTGTCCGGGCTGCATTTGTATTGAAATCGGCTCAAAAACTTAGTATAATCAATTACCTTGCCCCCGTAGCTCAGGCGGATAGAGCGACGGTTTCCTAAACCGCAGGCCGCATGTTCGAGTCATGCCGGGGGCATTTAATTCTTTCAATAACTTACGTGTCTCGAACATTCTCACTTTTCCCCTGATTGTATAATTTTTGTATAGGTGCCGTTTCCGGGAAAACTATTTGTATTTATGGAATCAAAGCGTTAACATTCTTTTACTTCTATAGTGTGCAGATTGGAACTTAAGAAGATGAAAAAAACGATATTATTTTCCTTAGTTCTGGTTTTCCTTGTGCAAGCAGTTGTCTTCGGACTCGAAAGAGACGAACAGATAAATGCATTCAGGGGAAGGATCCAGGGCATGCTTAAACAGGGTATACTGCCTGTTATCGATGTGGAATATCACCATGGAAGTAAGATTGAAAATGATAGGCTTGTGACCGCCATGGACAGGAACGGCGTTGCGTTAATATGGGTTGGACCAAACGAGCGCCTTGGCAGTGGAGATTCTATAAGACTTAACGAACTTTATCCCGACAGGTTTGTACCGACAACAGTCCATGGTGATGGCAAGTTATGGCACAGCAGCGATAAAGATTTTCTCGGAACGCTCGAAAAGGATGTCCTGTCAGGAAAATATTTTGCTATGGGTGAATTTGAGGCAAGGCATTACCAATCGAGCACGAATAGCAGGGATATCCATATGCCTGTTGATTCCGGAGCCTTCGACGTAGTGTTCAGGCTTTCAAGTCAGACCGGTATTCCTTTTCTTCTCCATCACGAGGCAGAGGATGCACTTCTTCCAGAACTGGAGAGGATGCTTACCAGGCACCCGAAGGCAAAACTCATCTGGTGTCATGTAGGCCGCAACCGGAATCCGAAAACATGGAAAAAGTTCACCGGCACCGAAACGATCCGTGAGCTTTTAAAGAAATACCCGAATCTCTATTTTGACCTTGTCCAATCAAGGCCGGGTGGCAAGTATCACATGACAGGATATCTGGATGCCATTATGTATGACCCTTCAAGGTCAGGGGGCATACTTGAGCCGGAATGGAAAAACCTTTTCGAAGCATTCCCTGACAGGTTTGTTATAGGGTCGGATGCAAACACCGGTCGCTTTAACGAGTACGACAGGGTAATGAATACATTTCGTAGTATTGTTTTTAAAACATTACGGAAGGATGTCGCTGAAAGGATTGCATTTAAAAATGCCTGGAAGCTGATGACTGGAAAAGACTGGGAAGAGATACAATGAATATAAGATTTTTGGGGAGGTGATTTCGAGGAAAAGTGTTTTCTGCCAGCCATTACTGATGAGATACTTTAAAAACTATTTGTATTTATGGAATCAAGGGGTTAGCATTATGTATACAGCAAAAGGTGAGGAGGGGAGAAAAGCTGTTCAAAGTTCAAGGTCCAACGTTCAGGATTCCATGAGCCATGAGCTGTACTTGAAGGGGGAAGGGATGGATTTAGAGGTTATGCAATCAGGAAGTAACATTTCGTTCACGGCTACAGCAATGCAAGGGTTACAACAACGTTCCTACCGTCTTTTTTTCTAACGGCCTATTACCCAAAGCTCAAAACCCAACACTGCTTTTCCTGCTTTTCTCGCTCGTCCCTGGTCTCGCAATCCCCTTGACACGGCCTTGGGGTTACGCGTAAAATCTCAAGAAGGGAGGAAGAATACCGTGCAATTACAACCCCCGGTGGCACGCCTTTCGCCGTTTCGCAGATTCATCAAGAGGTTTCACCCTGAAGCAATTCCTTGGCCAGGCAGTGTTTTTTACAACAAATTATCGCGGACATCTATTTTTCAGCAAAACTACAAGGTGTTGGCAAGGGATATCACAGGCTACTGCGACGCGGGAAGGGTTTTGGATATCGGCACCGGACCAGGATGGCTTCTTATCCGCCTTTATCAATTGTCTCCTCTCTTGCAACTGTATGGTATAGACGCATCATCATCAATGGTGGAAAAAGGGCTCAAAAACCTTTCCGAACAAGAGCTCTCCGGAGAAATCGAAATCAAGATGGGGTTCGCTGATCGGATACCCTATGATGACAATTTCTTCGATTGTGTTGTCAGTACCGGTTCTCTCCACCACTGGAATGACCCCGTTGCCGCGTTAAATGAGATTTACCGTGTTTTAAGGCCCGGGCAATATGCTCTTTTATACGATATTGCCAGCGATACACCCAAGTCGGTGCTCCGGGAAGGGGGCCGCTCCTTCGGAAGACTGAGAGTGCTGCTCCTCTGGATTCACGCTTTTATGGAACCATTCTACAGTCAGGAACAATTTTCCTCACTTCCTGCGTCCACGCCCTTTCTCCATGGTTCAACAGAATTTGTCGGAGTACTTTACCGCCTTGTTCTTCAAAAACAGCTGGTAGCCTGATCGCACAATTAATTGACGGAACCTGCCTGTGTCTTTTTCCATGAGCTGCTTTCCCTGCGCTCTGCGTTTATTTCCGCTATCGCTCAGAAAAACTAAAGGAGCGAGAAACGCGAATCGCTGAAATGGGAGAAAAAGACGAGGCAAAGAGACATTTGCCGCAACTGTTGCGGTAACTTCTAAAATGGTCAGAAAGCCAATAATTCAAATCCCTTAACGATCAGCCATCACCAATCAAAAAAGGTCTGGTGTCAGATCTTTACGGCCTGTTGCCCAAACAACCATCGGGTACATTCGAGGTAGTAAGCCGGAAGAACTTTGCAGCTCCTTCGTCGCCGGAAACCGTTATGCGAATCGCGACTTCGAACACGGGCTGGGCAAAACCAATTTTTTGCCACAGCCTGATGTCAGGTCTCCCTTTCTTTGGTCAGACGGGAGTCTTGGCGGCATAGCGATGTCTGCGCCGCCTCTTTCTTTGTTTTATTGGAGGGGCTTCATTGGGTGGCGGTTCTGAACATGTTACAGAGGGGGCCTCCAAAAGGAAGGCGTCCCACCATTCCAGGGGGGTTCTATTTTCCCTTCTTGTCTCCGCCCCAAGACGGAGATATGCCATGGCGTCTGTAAATTCAGGCCTGCTGACCAGGGAAGAGGGATGTTGTGGTGGTATTCTGTGCAGGGAGTGTTGAAAGGCAAGAATGCCGTGTAATAGAATGCCGACTCGTTTAGGGATAGATGCGGTCTTGCAGATTTCTTTCATGAAAATGGCACATGCAGCTTCCAGCGCTTGCTTGTGGGGGATACCGTCGCGGTGGCTTGCTAATGCCGCCTCATCGATGCTGGGGCCGAAGAGTGCTCCCAAGAAGAGGGCCAGCGACGGGGACGTTCCGCTTCGATATAGTTGATCGAGCCATTCAAAGTTTGCATGCAGTAATGTCAGGCGATGGCTGTTTCCATAGATCCACTGACTGAGCCCGGGGAAAAGGGCGGCAAGGAGTCCGCTCTTTTCCAGGAGACTGAAAACCGGTCGAGCATATCCAAGGAGGAAGAGTTTCTGTATCTCTTCGTAGAGCCTTGCCGGCGGAACGCGGGAGATGGCGGAGGACAGGTCGCAAAGGATTTCCCATGCAGCGGGTTCTATGACGAGGTTGTGGGATGCTGAAAAACGAATGGCACGGAGCATTCGTACCGGGTCTTCCGTAAATCGTACATAAGGATCGCCAATGGGACGAATAAGCCGCTGCTGGAGGTCGCTTAGTCCTGTGCTGTAGTCAACAACCGAAAAATCTGCCATATTGTAGGCAAGGGCGTTGATGGTGAAGTCACGGCAGAGAGCATCCTCCTCCGGTGTCCCAAAGACGTTATCCCGCAGAACCATTCCATCCTCGTCCTTGACATGGCGGGAGGGGCGGTTATTGTGGCCCGTCTCTTCCGCGCCCGCGCTGTCGGAAGGGACAACGGCCCGGCGGAACGTGGATACTTCCAGGATTTCATCCTGAAAATGGAGATGGGCCAACCTGAAACGGCGGCCTATAAGACGGCAGTTGCGAAAAAGCCGCTTGATTTGGCCGGGTCTGGCGTTTGTGGCTATGTCGAAGTCCTTGGGGGTTCGCTCCAGAAGCAGGTCGCGGACACATCCCCCTACCAGGTAGGCGATAAAGCCTTTTCTATGGAGTCGGTAGAGCGTGCGCACGGCATTCGGGCTTACCTGCTTTCGTGATATACAGTGTTCCTTCCGGGGAATGATTCGTGGTTCCATGCTATTTACCATATCACACTCGATGGAAAAAGCAAACTTTCGGCCGGGACCGACTCCTTAGATACGTATGATCATTTTCAGATGGGTGCCCTTACCGACCTTTG
>JAPLKA010000078.1 GCA_026388315.1 Pseudomonadota bacterium
ATATCCCCTTTGCCTGATCAATGGGAAGATGAGCAGAGAGCATGGAGCGTAGAGCGTAGAGTGATTTTGGATTGTGGCAACTACTTGACCCCCGATCCCCGATCCCTGTCTTTCCCCTTCACTATTCACTATGTCCCGCATAAAGCGGGATTAAATCTTACACTAACGACTATTCACTGAAGAAACATTGACTTCTTTATCTGAGATTCTTTATCTGAGATTCATTGTTCAATAAATTGCATAAATATACTATAACTATACAATTGATACTGCCATTGGTAATATGAAAAACGTCCAGTTGTTCAAAAAAGCCTTTTTGAGCACCGTACCGGTTTTGTTCGGCTACGTGCCTATCGGTATTGCCTTCGGGTTCCTGCTGAGCCAATCCGGATATAACTGGTATTTTGCCCCTTTGATGAGTATTCTCATATATTCCGGCGCCACACAGTTTCTGGCCATCAATTTTTTTATCAATAGCGCACCCTTTACTGAAATTGCTGTTACGACACTTTTACTGAATTTACGCCACTCATTCTTTGGCCTGTCTCTAATCAAGAAATTTGCCGATACTTCGCTTGTAAAGCCATATTTAATATTTGCCCTTACAGATGAGACGTATGCTTTACTGACGAGCATGGAAGAACCTGAAGGTGTTTCTAAAAAGAGATATTATTTCTGCATTTCCGTCCTGAATCATTCATATTGGGTTATCGGAACGGCAATCGGCGCTTTGTTGAGCCAAGTCGTTACTATAAAGTTGAAAGGTCTTAATTTTGCTCTGACGGCGCTCTTTGTCGTGCTTACGATTGAACAATATAAAAAGGTGAAAACCTTTAAACCATTTATTATCGCCTTTGCGGCTGGTTTTTTCAGTTTGCTTCTTGTGCCGCCCAGATATATGCTGCTTGCCGCTATTCTTGCCGCCACCTCTGTTTTGATTGTTGTATGGGGAAAACAACATTATGCAAAATGATGCGATTTTTCTCCCGATTGTTATAATGGCCTCAATCACCTTTTTTACAAGGCTTCTGCCATTTCTGTTTTTCAGAGGAAAGCAGCCCCCTGATATTCTGGGCTACCTCGAAAAGCATATACCCCCAATGATTCTTCTTTTACTCGTGATATATTGTATAAAAGATGTGTCATGGGGAGAGCGCCCTTATGGACTGCCTGAACTTATTTCCATAGCAATTGTCGCGGCGGCTCATCTGTGGAAAAGCAATGCATTGTTGAGCATCTGCGTTGGCACTGTTGTCTACATGATATTGGCGATATAATCCTCTCTTGATAACTCTCGTCATAAAACTGATCATCACACATGGCTTGAAAAATATTATTTATCAAGGTTTTTGTACTGGCGGTAAAGAATATACCCTCCCCAGGCAAAGGATGCGAGCATCAAAAGCACGCCAAAATAATGGGATGTATTGGCCAGGAAATGGTCTAATTTCAGGAGGCCCAGCCTTCCCAGAATATTATTCCAGTCATGGAATCCCGGCACGTCCTGACCGGTCACACCCCCGAGCAGCATAAGCTCCTGTTTTCGTGCATCGTTGATGTATGGCGCCGCATCCATAAAATTCTGGCCTACCCACCACAAGGCTATGGATGCGCTGAATGTGTCGGCCCTCTTGAGGAATGCACCAAGACAGACAAGGGGGATAATTATCTGGAGAAGTGTTCCTCCAAGGACTCCCATGAAATCACCTAATATTCCAAAGATCAGGTGACCAGCTTCATGAAATGCAAGGGTTACGCCGTGCATAAAGGACTCACCTGCATAGTTGCTCTCAACGGAGTGAAAAATAAACTTCACTCCCCAAATGAAGAAAATGAGAAAAACAAATACCCGCCCGCCAAAATAGAAGGGATTTACCTTTTCGTCAACGGAAAAGAGAAGCCCTTTTAATGAAAATTCGTCAGATTCGTATGGAGCGGCATCCTTTTTGCGGAGTATTGCCTCTTCTGCTTGGGGCATAATCTTTTCATGCTGTGAAAGGTATTTTACAAGGTTTTCATACGCCCAGTTAACCTCTTTGAGCCTTTCCCATTCCTCTTCATCAGCACTTGATTCTTGCTTTAATCTTCTGTACGCCTCTTTTACTTCCCCCGCCGATGCCCCCGGAGGAAGCTTAAGGATTTGATAGCAGTTATGTATGAGATCATCCACGCATGTTTCTCTTTTCATGATTTTATATCATATGGTCTTTTTGTCAAACCATTTTTCGCTTTTCGTGCAGCTTGACATTGAAAAGTCGAACGTTTATTCTATGAATAAAAACACATTGCAAATAAATCGGTAATGCAAAAAACATATGAAAAATCTTTTTTATTTAGCCGCAGACGGACGCAGACAAAGGCTGGACAGTATTTTATATCGGCTGCCGACCTGGCACCCGATATACTCCATGCCCTTCGGGCAGAGTGAAAATTTAATATATTCGCCCATTAGGGCTGAATATTTGATAGGCGGCAATGTCGCCGGCTATCAAAACACTATTCATCAGCATTTGTCCGCCCTTGTCAGCATTTGTCGAGCGTAAGCGGGCGGCAAAATAATTATAGAATTTTTGACAAAACCGATAAACTAAGAAGGAGAAAGTTATGATAAGGGCAAAATTGTGGTTTCGCTGTGCAGCAATGCACGATCCTGTTACTCCAAGGGTGGCTCAGCCTGCGCTTGTCGGCTGGGAGGCAAAGAAAAGAAGGGTTGACCTCACCATCGAAAGGGCATTCAATGGAGAAGAATTGGTCCGCCGCATGAAAGGGTGGGTAACAACCGACCCTGTCAAGGTTACTGAGGTCGTTAAAAAATATGGAAAATTAAAGGTGTTAGACGACAGGGAGCTCGTTATTGAGATTGAAAAACAGGAAGACGTTGCAAAGCTCGAAAAAGACCTCCTCGACAATTTCGGGGCAGAGGTAGACATAGAAGTAGTCAAGGGAATCCACTGAACACTATGGACTATGCGCTAAGGACTAAGCGCTATGCGCTTTTACTGCCTGCTGCTTAGCGCCTACTGTTTACTGCTTGTAAGTGCCTGCTGCTTAGCGCATAGTCTTAAAGTGTTTATTTAAGGTTGACATTTTATCTTCATGCAATTATTATAATTATAGTTAAATGTTTGAAGATGTAATAAGGAAATATGGTTTATTTTTACTCATGTCAGCGCTGCTCTTCTCGCTGATTTTTACGGAGGGCGGTGTTCTGGGGTACATTAATACAAAAATGGACATCAGGCGTGTGAACGCTGAAATAAAAAAATTAGATCAGGAAAACGTCATCTTGATGCGTGAACTGGATAAGCTTCAGAAGGATGACCAGTATCTTGAGGAAGTTGTAAGAAAAAAATACGGTTTTCTCAGGGAAGGCGAAAAGCTCTACAGGATTGAAAGATGAAATACGAAGGAATGATATACAGACCGCCAAGCGAGGCAGAAAGCCTTATCCTGCAGGTTACCATTGGATGCTCTCACAATAAGTGTACCTTTTGCGGCTCTTTTAAGGACAAGAAGTTCAGAGTGCGGAGTTTAGAAGAGGTAAGAGAAGACATAGAAGAAGCAAAGGTATATGCGCGTTATATAAAAAAGGTATTTATTGCCGATGGCGACGCACTGATCATACCTCAAAAAAGGCTTATCCCCATCGTGCAGATGATAAAGGATGCATTTCCGAAACTTGAGAGAATAGGCATTTACGGTAATACAAAATCCATTTTGAAAAAATCCGTAGAAGAGCTTAAGGAACTGCAAAAATTAGGAGTAGGTATCATCTATCTCGGGGTGGAATCGGGCGACCAGGTCACCCTCGACAAGGTTTGCAAAGGCACCGTACTGGATAAAACTGCAGAGGCTGCAAAAAGGGTAAAAGATGCAGGCATTATCCTTTCCGTAACGGTTTTGCTTGGCCTTGGCGGGGTAGAGAGAAGCAGTATCCACGCAGCAGAAACAGGGAGATTCCTAAGTAGAATAGCCCCCGACTATGTCGGTGCACTTAGTGTCATTGTTGTGCCCGGTACCGTCCTCGCAGAAGAAGTAAAAAATGGCACCTTTATAGTCCCTGACCCGTATATGCTTCTTGAAGAACTTGCTATCATGATCAATAACACTAATGTCACACACACGTTTTTTGCTTCAAACCATGCATCAAACTATCTTCCGGTAAAGGCATGGCTCCCTGAAGATAAAGAGAAAACATTACGTGCAATCAAGCATGTATTAGACCAAAAGGATCCATCCCTTCTCAGGCCCGAATTCATGAGGGCGCTCTAAGAAATGAAGAGTTAAGAACGAAGAACGAAAAGCCTTCAATTCTTAATTTTTAATTCTCAATTCATTTGGGGGATGGGGAAATTTTCAGAGGAAGGACGCGAGGATATGGATAAGACACTCAAGACCAAACCGGTTGATGTACCCATAAGGGTTCGCTATGCTGATACTGATAAAATGGGTATCGTTTACTACGGCACCTACCCCATCTATTTCGAAATCGGAAGAAGCGAGTATATGAGGGAGAAGGGCTTCTCTTACAGGAATTTCGAAGAAGAGGGCTACCACCTTGTTGTAGTAAACCTGGAAGCAAAGTACTACAACTCTGCAACGTACGATGACCTTCTCATTGTAAGGACAAGCATCTCTGATTTAAAATCGAGAGGACTCACATTTCACTATGAGGTATACAAAGACGGGACTCTGGTTGTTGGAGGAAAAACAAAACATATCTGCATAAACCGCGAAAGAAAATCTTCATCGATGCCTCCGCATCTTTTAAAGACTTTGAGAGATGCCGAGTCCGCATAATATCCTCATCATACGCCTAAGTTCACTGGGTGACGTGCTTATGAGTATCCCGGCCGTTGTAGCAATCAGGAACACCTTCAGTGAAGCCCATATTTCATGGCTTGTGGAGGGCTCTGTTGGTCAGTTGCTTTCGCATCAGGAATTCATAGACAATGTGATTGAGTTTCCCCGACACAGCATTGTCAGGGCTTTTAAGAAAAGCGACCCCATTCGTGGAATCCGGGAAATAAAAACTTTCATCAAAAAACTGAGGGAAATTAACTACGATATTATTGCTGACTTCCACGGGATCATTAAAAGTGCCATATTCTCCATGCTCGCCAGAGGGGATAGAAGGCTTGGATTCGGGAAGATGTATGCTAAAGAGAAAAGCCATTTTTTCTATGGCGAGACAGTCACAGCAAACAACAAGAGAATCCATAAGGTGGAGCGCAATATGCTGATTGCACGTCATCTGGGCGCCAATGGGGATATTCCGCAGGTATCGCTCACTGTGCCGACACATTTTGACGCATACATTGATGATTTTTTTTCAAAGGCAGGGTTGACCGGTCCGGTTTTTGCAGTAAACCCTTTTTCAAGCAGCGGGAGTATTTTTAAGAGATGGGGTCTGAAACAGTATGAAGAGATTATAAAAAAAATATATGATACCGTTGGGGCTCAAGTTATAATACTCTGGGGGCCCGGGGAGAAAAGGGATGCAGAGCATTTAAGAAAAATGGGGGGCGACAGGGCGATCCTTTCCTGCCCTACTAATGTGCCTCAGTTGTTTTCCCTCCTCAAGAGGATTGACATGTACATTGGTGGAGATTCGGGGGTTATGCACCTCGCAGCCTTTGCCGGCTGCCCCATGGTGGCAATCTTTGGCCCCACGGATGTAAATATCAATGCCCCGTACAGCAAAAACTGTACCATAGTGCGAAAGGATTTATTGTGCAGTCCATGTAAGAATAAAAACTGCCAGAGTAGAAAATGTCTGACGGATATTACGGTGGGAGAGGTGTTTGAAGCGATACTCAAAATGGATAGCAGGCATGATGCTATCAGCTCATAGCTCATAGCTGATAGCAAAAACGAATCAATGGGAGCAAGGATACATTTATGAAAGTGCTGTTTATCTACCCCAACCTCAACGCCCAGATCGGTTTTAATTATGGGTTATCATACATCTCAGGCCTCCTGAAGGTCCATAATATTGAGACATATTTACTCAACATAAATGATAAGCTCGGATACCCCCTCGATCTGAACAGAATTAAAGAGGATGTATTATCAATAAAGCCTGACCTGATAGGATTCTCTGTCCTGACCAATCAATATAAGTATTCTATAGACATTGCCCGGAGTATTAAAACCTATTGTGATGCTCCGATCATTTTCGGAGGCATCCATCCTACCATGGACCCCCAGGGCACGATATCGGAACCCTCTGTGGACTATATTTGCATTGGCGAAGGAGAAGAGGCATTCCTTGAATTCATCCTGAAAGGCACAGCAAAAGGGGTAAGGAATTTTGCTTACAGGGAGGGGGGTCAATTTGTTATAGAGCCTTTGCGACCTTTTACGGACATTACAAAACTCCCCTTTAAAGATTACGAAATTTTTGATTTCCAGCAAATGATCGATGCAAAAGACGGCTGGGTAGGGCTCATCGCTTCAAGGGGTTGCCCTTTCCGGTGCACCTACTGTTTAAATCACAAAATCATAAAGCTTTACAAAGACCACGGGCATCTGCCCAAGTATTATGTACGGCGTCATACGGTCGATGAAACGATCGCTGAGATCAATTATCTCCTCACACATTATAAACGCATAAACATGTTCATATTCGACGATGACATATTCACATTTGATAAGGAATGGCTTCATGAGTTTTCTGAAAAATATAAATCAGTTACCAATGTAGGTTTTGTCTGCAATGCCCATGCAAGAGTGTTTGATGATGACGTTGCGCGTGCGCTCAAAGAAGCAGGCTGCAGGATTGTAAAATTCGGCCTCGAAAGCGGAAGTGACAGGATACGAAGGGGCGTGTTAAATCGTTATATGACAAACAAAGATATTGAGCGGGCATTTACCGTTGCGCATAAACACGGGCTTCATACCTCTGCATTTGTCATGATGGGACTTCCACTCGAAGAGACAGAAGATATTATTGAGACGGTGGACCTCATTGCAAAGGTTCAGCCCGGAAGGGTCCGCTGGTCACTTTTTTTTCCTTTTATCGGCACAAA
>JAPLKA010000079.1 GCA_026388315.1 Pseudomonadota bacterium
CCAAGAAAGGCGTGAAAAAGGGTGACAAGATTGTCCACTTTATGATGAACTCCATTGATTGGCTTGCTGCCTATTTTGGAATAGTCAGGACAGGCGCATGGGTGGTACCACTCAATTTCCGCTTTACCGCAGAGGATGTAAAATACTGCTGTGATGTGGCGGAGCCGACGGTCATTGTTTTTGATGAGGAGTTTGCGGGCAGGATTGAAGCGATAAAAGGTCAACTTCCAACAGTAAAATCCTACATTTGCGTGGGCAATCCACCATCATTTGCGGAATCATTTGCAAAACTTGTTGATGCAGTACCTGCAACTCCGCTGAATGTTGAGATTAACTCCAATGACGCATGCGGATTATATTTTACTTCCGGCACAACAGGGCAACCGAAGCCGATTTTACTTACACACGAAAACATGCTCTGCGCATGTATTACAGAAAATGCACATCACAGGCAGACAAAGGACGACTGCTTTATCTTGATACCCCCGCTTTACCACACAGGGGCGAAGATGCACTGGTTCGGAAGCTTCATCGTCGGGGCAAGGGGTGTTCTCCTGAAGGGTGTTTCTCCGGAATGGACACTTGAGGCAATCAGCGAAGAAGGCGGGACGCACATATTCCTCCTTGTACCGTGGGCACAGGATATACTCCTGAAGCTCGACAGCGGGGAAATTAAACTTTCTAATTATAAACTTGACCAGTGGCGTCTTATGCATATCGGAGCACAGCCGGTTCCGCCTGCGCTCATTAAGCACTGGAAATCATATTTTCCGGGTATGGATTATGATACAAACTTCGGCTTAAGCGAATCTACGGGCCCTGGTTGTGTTCATCTCGGTACAGGGAATGAGCATAAAATCGGTGCAATCGGTATCCCCGGATTCAACTGGGAATTTAAGGTTGTTGATGAAAACAGTAAAATTGTCAAAAAGGGTGAGCCGGGTGAACTTTGTGTCCGTGGAAACGGTGTCATGAGAGAGTATTACAAGAACCCCGAGGCAACAGCAAAGGCCCTCATAGACGGTTGGCTCTACACGGGTGACATGGCCAAGGTTGATGAAGATGGTTTTATCTGGCTTGTTGACAGGAAGAAAGATGTGATCATCACCGGAGGCGAGAATGTCTTTCCCGTTGAAATTGAAGATTTTCTCCATACAAATCCGAACATAAAAGACGGAGCGGCAATCGGTTTGCCCGATGAGAGGCTTGGCGAGATCGTTGCGGTTATTATTGAAGTTATCCCCGGAAAGACGCTGACACTGGAAGAAGTATTGAAGTTCTGCGAGGCATTACCGAAGTATAAGAGACCGAGAAAGATTTTCTTTGGTGAAGTGCCAAGAAACCCGACCGGCAAAATTGAGAAACCCAAACTGAGAAAGAAATACTCAGGAATGGAAGAAGCATTTAAGGTATAACAAGTGCAGGGATCAGTGTTCGGGGATCAGGGTTTGGTTTTAATAGCCTTTCCTGACCCCTGACCCCTGACCCCTGACCCCTGACCCCTGATTCTATATGGACCTTACCCCCTTAGAAGAAACAATCAATTATACATTTAAAAATAGGGCATTGCTTAACCAGGCCATCACGCATAGCTCCTATTTTAACGAAAAAAAGGACGTAAGAAGGTCGGATAACGAAAAGCTTGAATATCTTGGTGATGCCATTCTGAACAGCATCATAAGCATACTCCTTTACAGAAGATACAAAACCAGAGACGAGGGTTTTTTGAGTAACGCACGTTCAAGCCTCGTTAAGAGGGAAACCTTGACCGAAATTGCAAAGGCCATCGATCTCGGGAAACATATGTCTTATGGTAATGGTGATAACTATGTACCAGAGGAGTCCAAGGTTCTGTCAAACATGCTCGAATCGCTTATCGGCGCATTGTATCTTGATGGTGGCGCAAGAAAAACAACCCGCGTAATCAAAGAGTTGTTCCAACCCTATTTTAACGAAGAAAAACTTACCGAAAAGAGCCCGAAAAATACCCTCCAGGAATATTCCCAGAAGAGATGGGGTATCCTGCCGAAATACAAGTTTACAAGACGGACAAAAGATGGTTTTACCGTCTTTGTATACGTTGGAAAAGAATATAAGGCAAAAGGGACAGGGAAAAACAAGAAAGAAGCCGAGCAACAGGCGGCAAAGGCGCTTTTAAACGGCCTTGCAAGTGAATCAACTTCCTCTGCGGGCTAATTTGTTTGCAAAGATGCTTATAAGTCCGCCGAGCATGATGTAACCCAATATTACTTCAAGCACTGTCAGTATCACCGATTGAGGGGTATTCGGGAAGATATCAGAACCGAGCGTAGTAAACGTTACTACACTGTAATAAAACATATTTGTAAAGTTAAATGCCAGCTTAAGTGAATAGAAATGCTGAGGCCCAATCGACAGATAAATAGCGGTAAAGAGCATTACCAGAAGAAAGGACCAGCATGCCCAACGGGAAATAGATCTCCCGCAGTCAGAGACAAGCCACCATATAAAGCAGGTTATCCGTCCTTGTTTTGTTTTCATCATTTCCTCAATGAAGTCCTGATCCTGTAAAAAAATCTTGAATTTTGGGCTGCCGTAGCAGTTGGCATAAGCGCTGTTACAGCGCATGTTTGTTTCAAGGATGATGTCATCTTTTCTCTTCCATATCTTCTTCGGGTTAAAAGCTGATTCCTTCAGGACTTGCCAGAAATTGCGCTTGTCATAGATGACAGATGAAACATTAGCGCCTTCGAGGTTCGCGGCAGTAAGATTTATCCCTTTCAGGTCGGCGTTTATCAGTTCAGCTTTTTTCAGATTTGCGTTTGCAAGTATTGCCTTTTCGAGGTTTGCATGGGTAAGATTTGCGTGCATGAGGTTTACATCTTCCATAGCTGCATGTTTCAGGAGCGCCCCCCGGAGATCTGCCCTTTTCAGATTTGCATAAAGAAGGACAGCCCTCTCAAGGTTCGCAAAGGCAAGGTGAGACTTTTGGAGTTGTGCATGGGCAAGGTTAGCGTTTTTCAGATGGGCATGGGAAAGATCTGCGTTATCAAGATTGGCAAAAGAGAGATTAACATTGTTGAGACTGGCATGTGAGAGATTAATGTGGCTAAGATTTAATCTTTCCAGATTTGCACCTGTGAGATCTACCTCTACATGCGGGTTTTCATCCCTCCATGCATTCCATGCTTCAACTCCCTGCAGAAGTATCTCTAATTGTTGTTCATTTGCCATATGCTATAAGATGCTAACACATTTTATTGTTATTTTGTCTTAAATATGCAAACAAACTTTATTTTGCCGGGGGTAGCGCAAGAAACCCAAAACCTTTAAAGATGAAAAAAACACCGAAAACAATAAGAAAAAGACTGCACACAAAAAGAATTGTTTTGATAACTTTAACATTCATATATTTTCCGCCGAACTGGATGCCGTATGAAATAAAACTGTACCATACAAGGTCAGAAAGGATATGACCGGCAAAGAAGGCGATGACTCCGTATATGCCATACTTCTGTGCAAAAATGATGTAGCCCATGCCTATAGTAATCCACCAGATAAACCAGTATGGATTGGAAAGGCTTATAACAACCCCCGAAAGTACCGGATGCATCCCTCTGTGTTCTGTAACCGATTCGCATGACAAACGGTAATTTTTAAGATCTTTAATGGTAGCGTATCCCATATAGACGAGGATTATACCACCAGCAAGGGCTATGATAGTAAAAACAATTTTATTGTTGAGGGCGTTACCGAGACCAAAAACAATTAAAAGCAGGAGGGCAAATTCAAGCATGCCGTGTCCCAGTACTACCATTGGGCCCACAATCCCGCCCCTTTTCGCTGATTCGCCTATGGTGACAGTGAGAAGCGGTCCGGGGGCCATCGCTCCCGTTAAACCCATTATGAATCCTATGGAAATGAGACTAATATAGCTCATAGTTGATAGTTCATGGTTCTCAGCAAAAAATTATAAACCTCTTAGCCTCAGAAGTCTTAACAGTTTCAATACGCATATAATGAGAAGATACAGGAATGAGAACAGAATGAAGTAGTCCCCATAAGTTACATAAGGTGTTTTTTCTGTTTTTAAAGAAAACATGCCGGTAAAAGTATTTTCGACAAACAAATCTGTCTGTTCTTTAGTCCGTCCTCTCGGGTCTATGATTGTGCTGATACCCGTGTTTGCAGCGCGCAGCACATACCTGTCGGCTTCAATGGCCCTGAAGATGTAAAAGACGAGATGCTGATATGGGGCAGAACTCCTGTCATACCATGCATCATTCGTAAGATTCACAAGAACCTGCGCACCTTTTCGAACTGTTTCGACAGTAATGGAAGGGAATGCACCTTCGTAACATATGAGTATGCCTATTTTCCCTAACGGTGTCGCTATGGGTTTGTGTGACTCACCAGGGGCAAAATCCCCACCTGCGGCAGTGAGCTTTAAAAGGAAGGGAAAGTATGAGATAAGGGGCGTATATTCACCAAAGGGAACAAGATGCACCTTGCTGTAACTGCCGGCGAGCATACCATCATTCCCGTAAACGTAAGCAGAATTCCGGTACCTCCCTGATTTATCCTTTGAGACCGTTCCAAACAGGAGGTTGGTTTGCAGGGCAACAGGAGCTTCTTTTATGAATCTGTTTATATGTATTTCATCATCGAATACAAAAGGCATGGCCGTTTCAGGCCAGATGACAATATCTGCGTTTCTTCCGGTTTCACCTGATTTTTGCAGGTATGTTTTTATTGTTCTGATCTTGAATGACTCACCCCATTTTACATCCTGCCGTATGTTCCCCTGAATGATTACTGCCTTTAACCTTCCGGTCTCTGTTGCCTGCAACCGGTTGTAGCCGTATATACAGGAAGCGATGAAAAAGGCGAGAACGATGATAGCATAAACAATAAAAGAGGGTTCGAGGGTTCGAGGGTTCGAGGGTTCAAGGGCTTCCCCTGCGCTTGTTTCACTTGGCCCCTTAACTTTCCCTTGATAAAACACAACAAACAGATGGTATAGGATGCAGTTTACGGCGACGATCAGAAACGACAAAAAGTATGTGCCGGTAATGGATACAACCTGAATGAGCGTCAGAAAATTGTGTTGTGAATGTGCCAGGAAAGACCATGGAAAACCTGTAAGAAAGATCCCCCGGATATATTCTAAAAGAACCCATATGAAGGGGGCTGATAGAAATAGCGGGACAGACAGTTTGCTTTCAAGGTATGAGGAAGAAGCCGTGAAGCAGCCAACATACAGGGATATATAGAGAACAAGGAGCAGCATGATGAGAATGCTTGTGTAGATGTCTATCCCCCCGTACCTGTTCATGGCTATGACAACCCAGTAAATGTGTCCGATGTGGGATACAACGCCTGCTATGAAGCCCATGAGAAAGTTGTGACGTATATTATTTCTTTTTAATGAATGAATGAGTGGTATGAGGGAAACATATGCGAGAGGAAAGAGCGATATGGGGGGCTGAATGAGGATGAGGAGAATACCGGATAAAAAAGGTAAAGCAATAGTGAAAGGTGAAAAGTGAAATTTCTGGCCCTCGACCCCTCGACCCCTCGACCCCTCGACCCCTGTCTCTTGACCCCTGTCTTCTGACCCCTGGCCCATTTTCTTATCCCGTGAGTTCCTTATATAATTGATGTGAACAGACATAATCGAGGAGTTTCTTTTCCTTGTATCTCATCCGCCGCGCTTTATTTCTGTCGTTTATGTGGTCATGCCCTAAAATATGGAGAAGGCCGTGGATGATAAGGGCAAATACCCGTTCATAGAAGGGGCATGATAGCGCTTCCGCTTCCTCTTTTGCCTTTTCAAGTGAAATGATAATATCCCCTATGATTTCATTGGAAAGATCATAACCAACCGGAATCTCCTTATTTTCCATATATGAGAATGATATGACGTTGGTGGGCCGGTCTTTTCCGAAAAACTGTTTATTGAAACGTGCAATCTTTTTGTTATCAACGAAGAGGATGCTGAGATCCTTACCCTGCTGCCCTGAAAATGTCAGTAAGTCTTCTGTGATTTTTTGCAGAAGTCTTTTGTCCGTTTGCAGGTATTTTTGAGAGTTTTTTATGAGTGCTGTCATGTTCTGCCCTTTCTGGATATTCTATCCTCTGGTGAAAAATGCCTGTAAGAATTGTTATGAAACTCTTTTGTATTGCATGGAGGTCTTTCAGGGTAAGTTCACATTCGTCAAGCTGTCCGTCAAGAAAAATATTCTCTATAACATCCTCTACATGGTTTTCTATCCTTTTCGGCGTTGGTTCATCAAGCGTTCGCGAAGATGCTTCAACGGCATCCGCCAGCAAAACGATCCCTGCTTCCTTTGTCTGAGGTTTGGGACCGGCATAACGGAAATCTTTTTCCTCGATGACATGGAGTGAGGGGTCTTCCATTTCCTTGGCCCTGTTGTAAAAAAAGCTTACGAGACTCGTGCCGTGGTGTTCCTTGATGATATCTTTTATCTTATTGCCCAGTTTGTATTTTTCGGCAAGCTCAACCCCTTCTTTCACATGGGAGAGAATAATGAGGGCGCTCATATTAGGTGACAGTGACTTGTGCGCATCTTCAAAACCCTTACGGTTTTCAATGAAATAGTGGGGCATTTTCAGTTTGCCTATGTCGTGATAATAGGCAGAAACCCTTGCGAGCAAAGGATGCGCCCCTATGCTCTCTGCTGCTGCCTTGCAGAGGTTACCCACAACAATGCTGTGGTGGTATGTCCCTGGCGCTTCCACCATCATTTCTTCAAGGAGGGGATGCTCAAGATTGGCGATTTCGAGTAATTTTACGTCTGTGGTGTAATCGAAGACATGCTCAATGACAGGGAGAAGTCCAAGGGCAATGAAACTGCTCCCGACCCCGTTTAAGAGAATAAAGACGATTTTCATAGGTACATTAGCAAAAGATTGACCGGAATAAGCATTAAAGAGCAATACGATAAAACTTGTGATAAAAGCGGAATAGATACCTGCCTTTAATATGGTGTTTCTGTTTTCACATTTTCCGGAAAAATACGAAGCAAGAACATTTCCAAGAAACGTATAGAGAAAGATAGAAAAACTATTATCAAACATGATGCAGGTACACGATGCAAATACGATGGAGAAAACAATAGCTGCCTCAGAAAAAAGGACTATTCTCATTATTATCCCGAAAGAAAACAAAGGGATGATGTAGAAAAGGTTGATGGCATATTCCTGGGGGAAATATTCAAAGACGAGTGATAATAGCTTGACAAAAATGATGGAAAATAATGTGAAGACTGAGCAGAAGACAATATCTTTCATGGAAAGGGTGAATTTTTTTATGTTCTTATCGGCGTATTCGTATACGATGGTGAGCGACAGGGAAAGGAGAAGGAAAAGGAGAAGAAATTTCTTAAATGAAAGAAATCCACCTCCTTCGTGTTTTTTGAATGTAGAAAGTTTGCTGAGGTGCTCTTTACTGACCCTCTCGCCTTCCCGGATTATGATCTCACCTTTTTTCAGGGTAACATCCATGTTCGGGATGTAAATATCAGTAGGGGATTTAATGTTTTCTCTCGCAATATCCCCATACCGGTATTCAGGGAACCCCTGTGGGATGTTGATGCTGATAACGAGGGAAAGCATCAGAGAGAGTATAATCAGGATGAGAACCTTGCTGTAGTCCTGGTACGAGGGAGGTTTATCCTTTCCGTTCTGCATTATGTGAAGCCTCTTTGTCTATCATCTTAGTTTCGTATGCCTTAATAATTTTCTGAACAAGCGGATGTCTTACCACATCCTTTTCTGAAAAATAAACAAATTTTATACCCTTTATACCCTTTAAAATAGACTGAGCTTCTACGAGGCCGCTTGACTTTTTATCAGGCAGGTCAATTTGTGTAATATCGCCGGTAATGACCGTTTTCGAGGAAAATCCAAGCCTTGTGAGGAACATTTTCATCTGTTCCGGACCGGTATTCTGTGCCTCATCGAGTATAATGAAGGCATCGTTTAATGTCCTGCCCCTCATGAATGCAAGGGGGGCTATCTCGATTATACCCTTCTCAACAAGCCTGGTGCCCCTCTCCATATCGACCATATCGTATAATGCGTCGTAAAGGGGTCTGAGGTAGGGATTAACCTTCTCGTACAGAGTCCCAGGCAGGTACCCGAGCTTTTCCCCCGCCTCTATAGCAGGCCTTGTCAAGACAATCCTCGAAACCTCCTTTTTATAGAAAGAGGAGAGCGCCATGGCCATTGCAAGATACGTCTTGCCGGTACCGGCAGGACCTATCCCTATGACCATGTCGTGGCTTTTGATGGCATCCGTGTAAGCCTTCTGGTTTTTTGTCTTGGGTGTTACGACCTTCTTCGAAGGAGGTATAAATATCTGGTCTTTATGCAGTTCATCCATGCTGTTATGCGTGTGGGCAATGTACCTTACCGCATGATCAATATCGGACGGGTTTATAACGAAACCCCTTTCGACAATGCTGTGCAGTTCTTTTATGACTTTGCCGGCATTTTCAATCTCTGCCTTGCTGCCTATGATTGTTAAATGATTTCCCCTGATACTTGCTCTAACATTGAAATATTTTTTCAGATACTTTATGTTTTCATCACGTGGACCGAAGAGGTTACGCGCTGTATTCGTATCTTCGAAGGATAGCTTTAGATGCTCTTCTTCAGTTTTTTCTTCCAATAAGTTTTTGTTTTCCTCCTTAAACATTATTCGCTACAGTATATCACAATCATATATTTTTCTAAATATGCAAATCCACCGTGACAAATTAGCTGTCAGCTAAAAATTAAAAGTGGACTCTTCAGGGTTTGAATGGACAAGAGTAAAATCAAGGTGTGGCAGGAACGCTGTTTTGCTCTCTGCTCCCTGCGCGCGCCTTACCCAGCAACGACTTGCCTCCGTTCAGCCTTCTAACTTGCCGCTGGGCTTCGGACAAATCAGGCTGTCCCAGACGCGGCGCTGGCCGCGGGAACTCTCCGGCTCGTCGGCAGGGTGTCCCAAGCCGTGCTCGAAGTCGCGACTCGCAAAAAGTTCTTCCTGCCCATATTCCAACATTATTGGTTGTATGTATATTTAGAAAATTCTTGACCTCTGGAAGAAAACAGGCAGAAAGAGAGTCTTTATAATAATGTTCAAGAAAATTGACAAAAAAACTGCGAATGATAGAATGTAGTCATATGGCATTATCAATGCAAAGAAAATTAATGGACTATACACTGAGCTTCGTTTTGATTGCTATAGTATTCCTTTTGTTAATTCCCAGTTTCACCTACGCTGAAATAAAAACATTTACAAAAGAATACACTTACCAGGCAAGCGAAGAGGACAGCAAAAATTCAAGCAGGACTGTTTCGCTCAGAGAGGCGAAGAGAATTCTCCTTGAAGAACTGGGGACTTACCTGGAAAGCATTACGGAAGTAAAAAACTTTCACCTTACAAAAGACCAGATTGTTACTCTATCCGCCGGCATCGTAAGCACTGAGGTTATGGAAGAAACATGGGACGGCAAGACCTACTGGCTCAAGGCAAAAATCTCGGCAGACCCGGAATCGGTAATCAAATCCATTGATAAACTCCGTCAGGACAGGCAGAAGGTCAAGGAGTTGGAGGAATCGAGAAAAAGGTCGGAAGAGCTCCTTAAGGAAAACGAACGGCTGAAAAGAGAGTTATTGACAGCAAAAGGTAAGAAAAATCAGAAAACAGCACAGGCATACAAGATAAACATTAAAAACCTGACAGCCACTGAATGGTCTGATAAAGGATGGGTGTTGCACAGATCTGGCGATAATACAGGTGCGGTGGAAGCTCTTACCAAAGCCATAGAACTAAACCCCAGGCTTGCAGGGGCTTATGCCTTGAGAGCGCAGGCGTATAGAGATCTCGGCAATTATCAGCAAGCAATCAAGGATTCCGATAAAGCTATAGAAAAAGCCCCTCAGTTTGCAGTTCTTTATAGTAACAGAGGATACGCCTATCACGCACTTGGTAATTATCATCAAGCAATCAAGGATTACAGCAAAGCAATAGAACTGGATCCTCAGAAAGCAGGGGCTTATGCTTTGAGAGGGTTTGTGTATGATGATCTTGGCAAACCTCAGCAGGCAATAAAGGATTATAGTAAAGCCATAGAACTGGACCCCAAGGGTGCATCGAATTATTCTTTCAGAGGACATGCTTATGGTCAGCTTGGCAACTATCAGCAGGCAATAAAGGATTACAATAAAGCAATAGAACTGGATCCTAAAGATGCTAAACCTTATCATAAACGTGGGCTTGCATATGACACACTTGGCAACTATCAGCAGGCAATAAAGGATTACAACAAAGCAATCGAATTAAACCCTCAGAAAGCAGAGTCTTACCTTGGCAGAGGGCTTGCGTATCGCGGACTCGGCAACTATCAGCAAGCAATCAAGGATTACGATAAAGCTATAGAACTGGATCCTAAGTTTGCATTGGCTTATAATGCCAGAGGGCTTGCATATGACACACTTGGCAACTATCAGCAGGCGACCAAGGATTGCAAAATTGCTGCAAGATTAGGCGATAAATTAGCGCAAGACTCTCTCAGAAAGCAAGGTATTGATTGGTAAGCATAAGAGAGGTGGTTTTCAGAGATAAATTACGTATAAGTTCATTCTTGTTTAAAAAATATATTAGAAGTATAGCCCCCGGTAACCAGATATGAAAATAGCAATCATAGGATGGGGATCACTCATATGGGACCCTCGGGATCTGCCCGGGGAAGGTGTGTGGCAAAATGGAGGGCCAGAGCTCCCGATCGAATTCTCCAGGATATCGCGCGACTCACGCCTCACGCTCGTAATTGATCAAAAAAATGGAAAAGCCTGCATGACGTTTCATGTTCTGAGCCCCCGGTCATCGCTTGATGATGCACGTGATGATCTCTGTAAGAGAGAGGGTACAAACGATAAAAACATAGGCTGGGTTGATCTGAAACGAGAAACGGATTCAAGAAAGTCGCACCCAGATGAGGCTAACATTCACGATACTGTTGTAAAATGGTGTAAGGAAAATGGATACGATGCTGCGATCTGGACCGCCCTTAGTTCCAATTTTAGGAAACAGACAGGAAAAGATTTTTCATCAGATGCAGCCTTGAAGTATCTCACTAATCTACCCAAAAATGCTCTTAGAGAGGCGCTGAGATACATCGGGAATGCACCGGACTGCATAGACACTCCAGTACGGAGGAAAACAAAAGAACAATTTGGCGAAAAATAAAATTGAGCCCTCTCGGAACTCACTGCGAGGTAGTGTAAACTCTCTTGTGTAAATTCATAAGGAGTGACAAAAAGGATGTACCTCCTATAAAATAGGTGATGACGAATCACAAATCTATTTTAGGAAGGAGGAACATCCAATGGAACTAAAAGTGAGTGTATCAGAGGC
>JAPLKA010000080.1 GCA_026388315.1 Pseudomonadota bacterium
ACTTTATCCTGAATATTTTAAAGAGAAATAAAACGATCATCTTAATCGTATATTGGAATAAAAGATATGGCCAGCGATTTCAACATAGGCTGACACATTCTTGAAAGGTCGTTATAATTTTCCGGCCATCTCTGCAATAGCCCTTCCCACATCTTCAGTAGTTGCCTGCCCTCCGAGGTCAGGGGTTTTTATGCCTTTGTCAGCAAGAACGATCTCAATTGCTCTTTCGATAATCCTTGCTGCTTCGGGGTACCCTAAATGTTCCAGCATCATGGCGCCCGACCATATCTGACCAACAGGGTTTGCTATACCCCTACCGGATATAGCCGAAGAGGTTGCTTCCTGCGAATCGTTCAGGATGAGATACCATTATCGCCACGAGACCGTCAACATGGTACTGGTCGGCTTTTATATCGGGGTATTTTGGGATATCTCCCGGAATATTTCATCCCAATAGGGCATGGTATAGACGATGCCGTTCGACTTTGTTGCCGACGTGACGTGCCTTTTTGGCCGTTTATTTGCCAGTTCACAAGCAAAGCGTATGATTCTCCCTACACCTTTCCTGGTAAAGACAGATGTCTCATGACCATTTCCTGTTCGGTCCCGGCATACATCTTCCCGCCTATGTTGGAGTATTCTCCCTCATTGTTTTCTCTCACAACACAGAAATCGATATCTTCCGGTTTTCTATCCCTCAAAGGGCTTGCGATCCCCCTCAAAAGCCTTACCGGTCTCAGTGTTGACGTATTGATGGAATGCCCTCTGGTACTATCTTTTTACCGATGCCATCTCCCGGAATCACCGCTATCCTGTGCATATACTCTCCTTCACGCTTTTGTAGTTTTGCCGGAATCAACCATGTTTCTCTGGTTTCAACGTATTTATGATGACAAGGCGGAAAAAACAGTGTTCCGCCATAAACGATATTTTTTAGGGAGAGGGGGTAGCAGAAAAATCTACTCCAGGAAGCTTTCTAACCGTTTCCGTCTTGATGGGTGTTTGAGTTTTCTCAGCGCTTTGGCTTCAATCTGGCGGATTCTCTCCCTGGTGAGACCGAAGACTTCACCTACTTCTTCAAGGGTATAATCGGTCTTCTCACCTATCCCGAGCCTCATCCTGATAACCTTTTCTTCTCTTGGAGTGAGGGTAGAGAGCACCTTGTCTATTTCTTCTTTCAGTGAAATACCCACCAGTTCCATAAAAGGAGAGGGGGATTTAGGGTCTGCAATGAAGTCGCCGAGCTTGGACTCATCGTCGCCAATAGGGGTTTCTATTGAGATAGGTTCATTGGAGACCTTCATAATCTTTCTGACCTTTTCCAGCGGAAGTCCTGCTTTCAACGAAATTTCGTCAAGGTTCGGTTCTCTCCCCAGTTCCTGAAAAAGGGATATAGTCACTTTGGTAATTTTGTTCATTGTTTCAAGCACGTGAACCGGGACCCTGATCGTCCGTGCGTAGTCAGCTATTGCCCTTGTTATGGCCTGCCGTATCCACCAGGTCGAATACGTGGAGAACTTGTAGCCTTTTTGATAATCATATTTCTCTGCAGCCTTCATGAGGCCCATGTTGCCTTCCTGGATAAGGTCAAGGAATGAAAGCCCTCTGTTAAGATATTTCTTTGCTATATTAATAACAAGCCTCAGATTTGCCTGAATGAGCCTGTTTTTGACTACTTTCAGTCCATTCTCAATTTCGCTAAGCTCCATCAATCTCTGCCTGACAATCCTTGCCTCGCTCTCGTCCATGAACTTCGTCTGTCGTGCGATCTTCCGGACTATCTCCTCGAGAATTTTCTTGTTGAGCTTGAGATTAAGCAGTGCCTCTTCGATTTTATTTTCAATCGTATTCAGCTTTTTTTCAAGCTGCCCGTTGTTTCGTTCATCCGCTGCTGCCAGTTTGCTTTTTATTCCCCCTTTTTTCTCGTAAAGACTCTTTATAGTGTTGATGAAGGATAAGGTTTTCTTTTTGTATTTCTCCTCATCTTTTTTTGTATAGTTCATTTCATCAATATTCTTAATCACATCCACTATATTAATGGTTTCTTTCTTTAATTGTATGCCTATCTCCAGAAGTTCATGGACTGCCTGAGACAGGTCAAACAGAAGGTTCCTCATTTCCCTTTCACCTTCTTCTATTCTTTTGGCTATGAGGTATTCTTCATCCGATGTGAGGAGCGATACACGGCCAATATCCTTTAAATAGGCCCAGATGATGTTATCTGTTCTCTCTGAAGGAAATCTTTCGGCTTCTCCCCAATCCTGGCTTTCCTCTTCGGTTGCCTCGGTCTTCTCTTTTATTGTTTCTACTATGTCAATATTTGATTCTGAAAGAAAGTCGAATATATCCTCAATATCTTCAGGAGAAAAAATGTTATGAGGGAGAAAATCGTTGATCTCGTCGGGCGTGAGATAGCCCTTTTCCATACCCATATCTATCAGGTGCTTGATTTCAGTGAAATTCTTTATAGTCATCATTAAACCCCAAATGAAAAGAATGCCCTTTTACGGTAAAAAGGGCATTCATGTTTTATGTGGCTAATTTGTTAATGCATATTATATAACACCTTTATAACACCTAATTTGCCATTCGTCAAGGTGGTAGCACCAAAATTTCACATTCACGGTCCAGATCCTGGTACGCCTCGTTAAAAGAAGATTTTTCATTAAATAGTTGCTATTCTTTACAATAAAGGATGTAACTACTAAGGTAGGAAGGCATAAAGAAAGTGAATAGTGAATAGTCGTTAGTGAACAGTGAACAGTGAATAGTGAATAGTGAATAGTAAAACAGGAAGATAAAAATGGAAGATAAGATAAAGAATTTCGAGAATTTGAAGATATGGCAAAAGAGTCCTGTCCCCGAACGGGGGAATGACAATGAGCTTAATAAAATGTCTTTAACTATTCACTAACGACTATTCACTAAACAAGGAGGATAAGCAATGACTGAGCAGGAAAAGGATGCAAGCCCGGAGTTTATGTACCTGCCTCTGGAGAGCATTATCGTGGAAGAACAGATTCGCTCAGGGATCGATACGGAGAGTGAGTCCTTTAAGGCCCTTATGGAGTCCATTAAAGACCGGGGTGTCTTAGAGCCTATTCTTGTAACACCGAAAGACGGCAAATACCTGCTCCTCTGCGGAGAACGCCGTTATCTTGCTGCCCTGAAGCTTGGGCTCCCATACCTCCCGGTGCGTATCCTTGATACGATCACACAGAAGGATGAGATTCTGGCTTACCAGTTGACGGAAAACTTACAACGGGAAGACCTGAATCCCATGGATCAGGCGAAAGGGATATTGGCATATATTCAGGCGAAACACCCAGATAAAAACTATGATGTTGACGGGGCAATGAATGAGCTGATGAAGGTCATTCGTGAACCAGAATACGCTTCCCAGGAATTCATAGCAACAGTTGCTATGACTCTCGAAATCTCCGGAAAGTCAATAAA
>JAPLKA010000081.1 GCA_026388315.1 Pseudomonadota bacterium
CAATTGACTGGGCTGACCCCACCCCACTTGTAAGGGACTGTTGGTGAAATGCCAATATTTGCCTCCTTGAACAGGAGACATAATCAAATTTTGTGATGGACCACGGGCAAATCTCACTTCAAAATGCATCGTGACTAAATCTGAGCGTGAGGGGCGTACCCTACGGACGCTCGAATACCACTATTACAGGCTCTTCACCGTTGCCCGGTCTAACAGGCGTTTTCAGCTTCTTCACCGCTGTCCTCTTCACCGTCGGGGACTTCGCTGTCATTGTTTTAATTTTCGTTCCCAAACCTGTAAGTTGCCTGGAAAGACGGCCGGCCGCAATCACCTGCACATCGTTGGCCACCATGGTTTTGAGTACCTCCAATTGCCGGTTTGCTTCATCGAGATGCTGTCCTGAATCCTGAACTATATGCTGTTCGACACACAGGGTGATCTGCCTGGCGAGTGTCTCAATACTCTTTCTTACCTCAATAAACTCTGCTACGTTTGACATCAGTCACTTCCTCTAAAAAGTTAGCGTTTAATCTGTCAGAAATCGAAAAGCGATTGTATTTCGTATCAGCCGATCCCGTGAGTAGCTGCGGAGCAAAGAAGGTGAGATCAACCGTGTTCATAGTATACACATTTCTGAGGGAAATAACACTCACGATCTCATAAATGTGCTGCATTACGGCAGATACGGGAGGGTAAGCAGGTACGGAGGACTTTTGGGGCCAGGTCTTGAAACAATACTTTCTTGCCCCATCCCTATTTGTTTTCCCTAACGCTGGGGGTGTCCGGTTTGATAGGGGCAACTCCACAATGGTTATTGATGATGAGATGCCGGTTACAAAATAGGGATTCACACCCCCTGCCCCGTTTGAAAAAAAGTTCAAACCGTTTAATCCGCTCAAGCCGCCCAATTCTTTACAACTCCTTGACCCCTTATTTTCACCTTTCATTACGCAGGCTAAAGCCTGCGGCTACCCGCTCTATGCTCCTTCCGCCTTTCAGCATTCATTATTCACTGCCTTCATCACCGTTTCGCCGATACGCCGTCTCACCGGTTCGGTTCTTCTCGCATGCTTATACCTGTGGTGGCTTTTTCTTCTCCGGCGGAGGTTCCGGGGCAATCGAGGTTTGCAGCGAAGAGATATCCCTGGGAAACGGGGAGATTTCCTTGCCGGATAGCAGCCTGAATCTCATCAGGAAGTTTTAGAAGTGAAAGCCCGTTAAACAGCGTATTTATTGACTTTCCGGTGATTTCAACAATTGCCCCAACTGTTGGGGCAATTTTATCAGACAGATCCTCAGGTCTTCGTTTGTAACTTACCAAGTCGTTCATCACCCCATCCACATCATAGTTTTTATCAGGGAGTTTCGCTTGTACAAAAGAGAGTATTCCTTTGGCTTGATCGATAGGATTCAAGTCTTCCCTCTGAAGGTTCTCTGTCAGTTGGAAGGCAAGTATTTCATCCTTCTGAGTGATCGCATCAAGTATGCGTGCCGGTATTGTCGGAAGCCCCAGCTTCTGGGCGGCAAGATAACGTCTCTCTCCGCAGAGGAGTAGATATTTGCCGTCTTTCGGCGTTACAAGAACAGGCTCCAGGACACCCCGGTCTTCAATGGACTCCATAAGGGCCTTGAAGGATTCACTCTCCGTGTCGATGCTTGACCTGATCTGTTCTTCAATAATGATATCCCCTAAGGATAGATATAAAAACTCCGGATTCTCAACTGTTTTCTTCGTTGCCATTTTAATCCCCCTTGTTTTAATAGTTCAAACTGCTATAAGAAAGAGTTCAAGCCGATCAAGCTGCTCAAACTGCTCAAACCGATAAAACCGCTCAAAGAAAAGCTAAATAAGTTCAGATAGTTATAACTGTTTGAACGGCTTAAACAGCTTGAACGGTTTGAGCAGTTTTTTACGAACCGATTAAGCTCTTTCATTTGAGCAGCTTGAGCAGCTTGAACTCTCTTTTTATAACTGGTAGAATTGAATAATCAGGAATAATGACAATAAAAGGATGAAGGGGGTCATGCACTATGGGTGATATTAAAAAGATGTTTAATCCCGATGCAGTTGCACTTATCGGTGCGACCGATGAGACCGGAACAGTCGGAAGGGCAACATTAGAGAACCTCCTCCTCTCTGAAAAGAGGAAGATATTCCCTGTTAATCCGAATCGAAAAACGGTCTTAGGTCGTGAATGTTTTCCTGATATTGGAAGCGTCCCTGAGCATGTTGATCTTGCCGTTATAACAACACCTGCAAAGACAGTGCCCGGAGTTGTTGAGGAATGCGGCAAAGCGGGGGTAAATGGCATAATAATAATTTCAGCCGGGTTCAAAGAGATTGGAGAAGAAGGGAAAAGACTGGAAGCGCAAATTATGGAGATCAGGAACAGATACGGCATGAGGATTATCGGCCCCAATTGTATCGGCGTAATCAGGCCTAATATAGGGCTCAACACATCATTCCTCAGGGCAAACCCTGAAGCCGGGAAAATTGCCTTTATCTCCCAGAGCGGAGCCCTGGGCTCTGCCATTTTCGACTGGGCAATAGACGCACATATCGGTTTCAGCATGTTCGCCTCTCTGGGATCCATGATTGATGTGGATTTCGGTGATCTAATTGACTATCTCGGCGATGACTATCAGACAAGGAGCATTATCCTTTACATGGAAGGCGTGGGAAATGCAAAAAAATTCATGAGCGCTGCACGGGGATTCGCACGGAGTAAACCCATTATAATTGTTAAACCTGGCAGATTTACAGAAAGCGCAAGGGCTGCCCACTCCCATACAGGCGCTATGGCGGGAGACGATGATGTATATAGCGCCGCTTTCAAGCGGGTTGGAGTTATAAGGGTAAAAGAGTTTGCAGACCTTTTCAACGCAGCAGAAGTTCTCGATTCCAAGTACCTGCCCAAAGGTCCCCGTCTTGCAATTATTACCAATGCAGGCGGCTTTGGAGTAATGGCAACGGACACCTTAATCAGCATGGGCGGCGAGCTTGCAAAAATCTCTGATGCAAGCATAGCAGCTCTTGATAACTGCCTTCCGCCGTTCTGGAGCAAAGGGAACCCTGTCGATGTGCTGGGGGATGCCGATGACAAGAGGTATGTTGATGCAATCAGGGTATGTCTTGGTGACCGCGAAATAGACGGCATATTAGTTATCTACAGTCCACAGGCAACAACCAGTTCGGAAAATGTTGCCGGCAAAATCAGCGAAATCGTAAAAGGTTCATCAAAGCCTGTAGTTACCGCATGGATCGGTGGCAAAAACGTTCAGAAAGGAAGGGAGGTCTTCTACCAGAACAGCATCCCCACTTATGATACCGCTGAAGATGCGGTAAAGACGTATATCAATATGTATAGATATTCAAGGAACCTCGCCCTCCTCTACGAAACCCCTTCGGAACTGCCCCTCGAAGACGCACCCCCAAAATATCACCTGAAAGCATTAATCAAGCGGGTTGCTAAAGAAGGACGAATGCTTCTCACCGAAGAAGAATCAAAGGATTTTCTCAGCATCTACCGCATACCCGTTGCAACGCCCTATCTGTGCCGTGACGTGGATGATGCGGTGAGCACTGCAAAAAGAATTGAGTATCCTGTGGTTTTGAAAATTGTATCTCCGGATATTATCCATAAAAGCGATGTTGGCGGTGTTGTTGTGGGGATCAAGACTGAGGAGCAATTGAGATATGAATATTCGCACATGCTGAAGAACGTAAAAGAAAAGGCCCCTCATGCAGCAATCATCGGCATGACCCTCCAGAGAATGATTGAGGGCATCGATTATGAAGTTATCCTGGGTACAAAAAAGGATAAGGATTTCGGCTCGATCATTCTCTTTGGCATGGGTGGAATCGGTACGGAGATTTTTAAGGACATCTCTATCGGTATCCCCCCTTTAAACCAGACATTGGCAAGAAGACTCATGGAAGAAACGCAGGTTTACAAAATGCTCCAGGGGTACAGGGGGAAAAAGCCTGCTGATTTGATGCAGCTTGAACAAATAATTGTAAATTTTGCCAACCTCGTTGTCGATTTTCCTGAGATTGCAGAGATGGATATAAACCCCATCGCCATAGCCGGCGGCAAGGCTTATGCAATTGATGCACGGATAATTATTGATAAAGAATGTATAGAGCATGCATCTCAATACCCGCACCTTGTGATTACGCCTTATCCTGTACGATATATTATGAACTGGAAGATGCCGGACGGCACAGAAGTAATGCTTCGGCCTATTAAGCCGGAAGATGAGCCTCTGGAGCTTGAGATGCTCTCCACCCTTTCTCAGGAGTCATTAAGGGTACGGTTTTTCTCCATAGTTAAGGACATCTCCCATGAAATGCTGGTCCGGTTCTGCAATATTGACTATGATAGGGAAATGGCGATCGTGGCTGAGTTAAAGGATGGCAACGAAAAGAGAATAATAGGCATAGGAAGACTGATAATTGAGTCCGGTACAAAAAGCTGTGAATATGCGGTGCTTGTTCATGATCAATATCAGGGTAAAGGGTTGGGGTATAAACTGGTTGACCTTCTCATAGGGATAGCCCAGGACAAAGGGTTGGATGAAATTTACGGGACAGTGCTCTCGGAAAATGATAAGATGCTTCGCGTTTCGAAAAAATTAGGATTTAAATTGAGCCGCCTGCCTGAAGGATTGACAGAGGCAAGATTGGCGCTGAGGTAAAACAGTAATTGCCTGCTCAATCTTTCGAGAGGGAGGATATGGATAAAGACAAAGCACACTCACGGATAGATGAACTCAGGAGAGAAATAGACTATCACAACCACCGGTACTATGTGCTGGATGATCCAGTAGTTTCAGACGCTGAATATGACAGACTGATGCGCGAATTGATGGAATTAGAGGGGAACTATCCCGAATTTCTCAGCCTCAACTCGCCAACTCAGAGGGTCGGGGCACAACCTCTGATAGAGTTTTCAACAATAAAGCATACATTACCAATGTTAAGCCTTCAAAATGCAATGTCTGCCGATGAATTGACAGACTTTGATAAACGGGTCAAAAAGCTGCTGAATGTGACTGATGTGGAATATGTAATGGAGGTGAAGATAGACGGCCTCGCCGTTGAACTGGTCTATAAAAATGGTGAATTCATACTGGGTTCAACAAGGGGCGATGGTTACACAGGCGAAGATATAACGCAAAACCTCAGGACGATTAAGGCAATACCCATGAAAATCATCGGCACCGCAAACATTACAGTCCTGGAGCTTCTTGAAGTAAGGGGCGAAATATATATCGGGAGGAAAGAATTTGAGGAATTGAATAAGCGGCGCGAGCTATCCGGAGAACCGCTCTTTGCAAACCCCCGAAATGCCGGAAGCGGCTCAGTGAGACAACTTGATCCGAAAATCACAGCGGCCCGAAAATTGAATATCTTCTGCTATGCAATGGGCGAGGTCAGAGGGGTAAATTTTGAAACTCACTTTCAATTCCTTGATTATCTGAAGAAATGCGGGTTCAGGGTAAATCCGTATGCAAAGCTATGCAGGAATATTGAAGAGCTTTTCGAACACTACAATTATATACATGATATGAGGGATCAGATTCCTTATGAGATTGACGGAACGGTTATTAAGGTAAACAGACTCGATTACCAGAACATCCTGGGCGCTGTTTCCAGGTCTCCACGGTGGGCAATCGCCTATAAATTCGAAGCCCATGAAGAAACGACAATAATTAAGCGAATCGATGTTCAGGTGGGCAGAACCGGTGCACTCACGCCGGTTGCCATACTTGAGCCTGTTATGGTGAGCGGGGTCGAGGTGTCAAGGGCAACCCTACATAATGAGGATGAGATAAAACGAAAAGACATTATGATAGGCGACACTGTCATCATATCACGGGCCGGAGATGTAATCCCCGAAGTGCTGAGGGTTTTGAAGGAAAAGAGGACAGGAACCGAGAAGCCTTTCGAGATGCCCGAGAAATGCCCCGTCTGCAGCGAGGAGGTTGTTCGTCCGCCTGGCGAAGCTATAAGACGTTGCATCAACATCAACTGCCCTGCCCAGATAAAAGGCAGCATTGAGCACTTTGCCTCCAAGCGGGCCATGGACATCGACGGCCTTGGAGAAAAACTTGTGGAACAGATGGTTGACAAAGGTGTTATCAGGGATGTTTCCGATCTCTATTATCTAACAAAGGATACACTGGCAAGTCTTGACCACATGGCCGACAAATCTGCTCAAAACATTGTCGATGCCGTTAATGCCGCAAAGAAGCGGTCTTTTGCGAGGTTTATCTATGCCCTGGGGATACGGAATGTGGGTGAGCATATTTCCGGCCTCCTTGCAGAACGATTTAAGAATATTGAAGAATTAATGGAAGCAACGGAAGAACGACTCATCAATATTCCCGAAATAGGTCCTGAAGCATCAAGTAGCATAACCGCTTTTTTCGGGGATGGAAAAAACAGAGAAACAATCAAGAGAATCCTCGATGCAAATGTAGAGGTAGAATACGAGCCGGTCAGCAAAAAAACCTTAGAGGGGTTTACATTCGTTTTTACGGGCTCCATGAAGAGCATGTCCAGAGATGAGGCAAGAAAAAAGGCGGAATCCCTCGGCGCAAAAACCGCCCCCTCTGTCAGCAGGAAGGTCACACATGTGGTGGCCGGAGAAGAAGCGGGTTCAAAGCTGGACAAGGCAAGGGAATTGGGTCTCACGGTCCTGGACGAGGAAGAATTCCTCGGGATGATAAGGGAAAGTTCATAGCTCATGGCTCATAGCTGATAGCAAAAGCGGACAGCGGATAGCGTAGAGTTTTTAAGGTGAGTTCGTATCCGCTAAACGCTATCCGCTGTCCGCTTAGAAAACCCTTGACTCTCCAATCCTGTTAATAGTAAATAGTCATTCGTGTTTAAAAAAAGATTAATAATCCATCCCTCATTCACGCGCAGGTTAAAACCTGCGACTACCAGCTATTCACTATTCACTATTCACTATTCACTATCCGCTATTCCCCGGACAAAGGCGGTCCGGGACAGGCACTATTCACTGGTTTCAATATGAATGGCATTATCGGCGGCACATCGCTCCTCGGTTCATCCGTTTTCGCCGGGTGGGATGAAAAAAAGATAGCAACACCCTATGGCGACACATATGTAAAGATAAGCAACAACAACGTCTTTATTCAAAGACACGGCTCTCCGCCCGTACCTCCCCATAAAATTAATTACAGGGCAAACATCTGGGCGCTTAAATACCTGAATGTTCAAAAAGTCATATCTGTTAACTCTGTGGGAAGCCTCAAGATGAAAATACCGCCGGGGACTTTCGTTATTCCCCGTGATTTTATATCTCTCTGGATTGCAGCTTCATTTTATGACAAGGAAATGAAGTTCATTATACCCGAGATGGATGCCGGACTCTTCAAGTACGTCTGTAGTCTTGCCAGAAAACTTAAAATGAAAGCGAAGTCCGGCGGTATATACATCCAGACGATCGGCCCGAGACTGGAAACAAAAGCGGAAATAAGACTGCTTAAACGGCACGGGGATGTTGTCGGTATGACAATGCCATCAGAGGCCACCCTGTGCATGGAATACGAGATTCCTTATGCCAGTATATGTTCTGTTGACAATTACTGTAACGGAATTCTGAAAGAACCCCTTACCATGAAAGAGATAGGAAAAAGCTGGAAAAAAAACATGAAGGCCATTGAAATATTCATCTCAACGCTGCTTGAAAGGAATTTTGCATGAACATTTTGATAAGGGGCGTACAACTGAACGGCAGCATAAAAGACATTTTCATAAAAGACGGCACCATCGAAGAGATTTCTGAAAAATGCACCCGCAAGGCAGATAAAATAATCAACGGAAAAGACAAAGCTGCCCTTCCCTCTTTCATCAACGGTCACACCCATGCGGCAATGACACTCATGAGGGGATACGCCGATGACATGCCCCTCGAAGCCTGGCTCGAAAACAAAATATGGCCCCTCGAAGCCAAATTAACCGAGGAAGACATTTACTGGGGTTCAAAATTTGCCTGTCTTGAAATGATAAAAAACGGGATAACGGTATTTAACGACATGTACTGGTTCTGGGAGGCAACAGCAAAGGCAGTGTGCGATATGGGTGTGCGGGGTTTTATAAGCGCTGTTTTTATTGATATGTTTGATGAAAACAAAGGCAAAGAGCAGATCGATCTCAACCTGAAACTTTTCGAATTATCCGAAAAATACAAACCCCACGTAACGTTTACTTTCGGTCCCCATGCCATTTACACCGTATGCAGGGAAAGTCTTCAGTGGATGAGCGATTTTTCAAAAAAACATAATATCCTTATCCACATGCATCTTTCCGAAACAGAAGAAGAAACAAATTTTTCTCAGAAAAAATACGGTCTTTCCCCGACTGAATTCCTCAACTCTACCGGCATTCTCTCGGACAGATTCATCGGCTGTCATGGTTGCTGGCTTGATGAAAAAGACTGTGTCATATTAAAAAGCAACAATGCAAAACTGGTTCACGTCCCCGTTTCTAACCTGAAACTCTCTGTAGGCAAAATATTCCCGCATCACCTCGTAAAAAACGGGCTGGACATACCCTTCTGTTTCGGTACAGACGGATGTGCATCGAATAATCATCTTGATATCATTGAAACGATGAAATATGCATCCCTTCTGGCAAAATTTTCTACTAATGACCCGACAATGTTGCCTGCAAGAGAAACATTCGATCTTGCCACGAAGACCGCTGCAAGCATATTTTTCCTGCCTGAATGGGAGATAAAGGCCGGAAATAGCCCCGATATTATCCTTGTTGATTTGAACCGCCCGGAGCTTAATCCTGGATTTGATATTTATTCTGATATCGTCTATGCATCGAACGGGTACATAGTTGACACCGTGATCTGTATGGGCAAAGTCCTCATGGAAAACAGATACGTCCCCGGTGAAGAAGAGATAATAAGACAGGCCAAAAAGACGGCAAAATCATTAGTTGCGAGATGACATTTGTATGCGATGCAATGCTCGGCAAACTTGCAAAATACCTGAGGATGCTCGGCCTGGATACAGTTTTTATCACAAAAACAGATTATTTAAATAATTTCAAAAACGAACCTGAAAAACCCATTTTTCTTACACGAAGGTCAATTGGAAGTATGCCGTACGATACATGCATCTCCATAAAATCAGAACATGTCGACGAACAGTTAAGGGAGATTCGAGACCTGATCAAACCCTTTATCCATGAAGATATGCTGATGAGCCGTTGTATAAGGTGCAACATGCCTCTCGATGATGCAAAAAAGATTGAAATCGAACAATTCGTACCTGAATACGTGTTCCACCATTATGACAAATTTAAAGCCTGTCCCTCATGCAAGAAGGTTTACTGGAAGGGATCACATACTGAGCATATGACAGAGTGGATGGAAGAGTTTTTAAAACCTGAAAAGGAGAAACAATGAACCGGTCTTCTTTCCCTTTTAAAGAAATGATCGAGACATTGCAGGATACTTTCAAAGACGAAGTGCCTGTTGTAACGAAAATTTCACAAAGAGAAAACGGGAATCCTTTTCTTGTTCTCGTAAGCACGCTATTGAGCCTCAGGACGAAAGATGAAACGACTGAAAAAGCAATGGAGAGGCTTACAAAAGAAGCAAAAACACCGGAAGATATTCTGAAAATTCCAATTAAAAGGCTACAGGAGTTGATTTATCCGGTTGGATTCTATCGAAATAAATCAACAACCCTCAAGGACGTGTCCCATATCATTATTGACAACTATAATGGAAAAGTTCCTGATTCAATCGATGAGCTGTTGAAAATTAAAGGCATAGGACGGAAAACAGCCAATCTTGTTATTACAGAAGGCTACGGAAAACCTGGAATATGCGTGGATACCCATGTGCACAGAATATCAAACAGGATAGGAATCGTAAAATCAAAACACCCCCATGAAACAGAGGCATCTCTCAGAGAAGTACTGCCCAAAAAATACTGGATCATATACAACACCCTTCTTGTTACATTCGGTAAAAATATATGCAACCCCGTCTCGCCGCGATGCAGCGTATGCCCGATAGCACACCTGTGCCGGCAAATCGGGGTAGCGAAGCATCGTTGATAGATTACTTTTTATATACTGTCAGTTTCAGAAAGATGGTCACTATTGGTTCCATTGGTTCAATTGGTTCTAACCAATAAGACAAATCAAACCAATCAAACAGATTCTTAATAAAACAGGATTAAACTACCACCAAGCATCGAGGATCAAGATTTAGGATAGTAACTGATGGATTACTATTTTTTATAGATTTGACTTGACAGTATTTATGAATAATCATAATATACCCTCTAAAGCGGCTTGTAGATTCGCTTTAATATTCAATGAAAGGAGTCAAGTGGTATGGCAGTAGGTAAGGTAAAATGGTTTAACGATGCAAAGGGATATGGGTTTATTGAGCAGGACAATGGGGAAGATGTATTTGTTCATTTTTCAGCAATTAAGCAGGAGGGATTTAAAACACTCAAAACCGGTGAAAAGGTTGAATTTGAAATCACCAAAGGCCCAAAGGGTCCTCAGGCAGAGAACGTTATGAAGGCAGATTGAAAAGAAGGGGGGATCAGCCCCCCTTCTTTTCAATAATTTTTATCTCATTCCACAAGCTATCCATTTCGGAAAGCGATGATGTTTTTAATTCTATTTTCGACTCAATATAACTAAAGCGTCTGATAAATTTGTTGCACGTCAGTCTCAATGCATCTTCAGGATCTACATTATAAAATCTCGACATGTTAACCACTGTAAAAAGAAGATCGCCGATTTCTTCCTTTATTGATACGGTATCGCCTGATTGCCCTGCCCTCTTCAGTTCTTCTATTTCTTCTGACATTTTTTCATAAATACCATCGACACTTTCCCAATCAAAACCAACATGTGCAGCCCTTCTTGAAATAATATGGGCCCTTAGTAAGGCAGGCATTGCGGATGGGACATTGGAAAGCAGGGAATAATCTTCTTTTTCATCCTTTTTGATTTCTTCCCATTTTTTCTCAATGGGTTTGTCGGAAGGTGCATCCATAAACACATGAGGATGGCGGTTATACATCTTCTTGTATACCGAACTTACAACTTCTTTAATATCAAATTGCTTCTCATCTTTACAGATCTGAGAGATAAAAACAATATGAAACAAAAGATCACCCAGCTCTTCTTTTAACGCCTTATAATCGTCCTTCTCTATGGCATCAATTAATTCATATACTTCCTCTAAAAGAAACGTTTTAAAGGCTTTCGTTGTCTGTTTTTTATCCCATGAACAACCTTTTTCTCCACGTAACGTTGCCATAAGTTCAACCAGTTGAGTAAATTCTTCCATCTTAACCTCTGTTTAAAATTACTTCTTACATTCTATTTTTCTGCAATCGTCTCTAAAATGATGTTAACCGCCCTTTCCATTACCTCTTTCTGTGCCTCTATTATTCTGCGTCCCTGGTCTCCCATTCTTTCCCTTAATCCATCATTTTCAATGAGCAAGCTGATTTTTTCAGAAAGCCCTTCAGCGTTATTAACCATAATTCCTGCCCCATTCTCCAGTATAGTACCGGCGATATCTCTGAAGTTTTCCATATAAGGGCCAAAAAGAACAGGGGTACCGAAGAATAACGGTTCGAGGACGTTCTGTCCGCCATATGGAGCAAGACTCCCGCCAACAAATGCAACCATGCTCTTCTTATACACATCCAGCAAATCTCCCACAGTGTCAACTACTACTGCTTCAACGGCTTGAATTGCCTCAACGGATGATTTTTTATACACAGAATATCTCATTGTATTAAGACGATTTGCCAGCCCATTTTCAATCATATCTACAAGATTCAGCTCTCTCGGTACAATAAAAAATCTAAATAGAGAGAAACGTTTTTTTAACATATCAATAACCTGTAATATGATGTCTACTTCTTTTTCTTTTATACTTCCGAATGTTACTATGTTTTCTTTATGTATATTATCACATGTTGTATCTACATCTCTGTAATATTTAATGTTACCAGTATTTATAACTTTCGTTGAATCCATGCCTAAGGATTTAAAACGTTTCGCATGTTCCCCTGATTGAGCAAGAACAAGGGTTATATCAGAAAAAACGTTTTTAAGAAAAAAAGAGAGAAACAGGTAAGCATTATAGGTTTTATCGGATATTCTTCCATTAATGATGATAACAGGTATATTACGCTTTTTAGCTTGCCAGACAAGGTTCGGCCATATCTCTGTTTCCACGATGAGCAGGGACTTAAAGGTGGATGTGCTGATAAAGTGCTTCAAGGAATACGTTAAATCAAACGGGAGGGAATATACACTAATCCTGTTATTAAATTTCTTACGAAGCATATCCCTTGCATAGTATGTATTTGTGGTAATGAGAAAATTATCAAAACCACTTCTGTTTCGCATGTAATTCACAATAGCTTCAGCAATAACCGCTTCGCCGATAGAGGCTGCGTGTATCCAGATGGCACCCTTTAAATCTGTATTCTTTGTACTTGACCACAAACGCTCAGATAGATTGTTCCTTATTTTCCTTTTTGTCAGCGAAAACAAGAGAAAAAACGGCAGCAAAATGTGTAAAAGAATATTGTAGGCTATTTTCCACATGCAATTTCATCTGCTTTTTCTGTTAATTGTATCAGTGTTGTTTCAAGCTCTATTCTTTTCGCTTCGGTTTCTTCCGGAGAGGCATCCCTGCTTATGTATATCGGGTCTCCCCACAGAAAAACAACCCTGGAAAAGGGGTATGGGAGAATAAAGCTATCCCATGATTTGAAAGTTTTTTTTTACTTGCGCCGTAGGTTAAAGGCATTATAGGTTTTCCCGTCAATTTCGCAAGTTCTATAATGCCCTTTTTTACGCTATATTTTGGCCCTTTAGGACCGTCAGGTGTTATGGCTACATCAAAACCATTTTTCAAATCAGATATTATTTCCCGGAGCGAAGAAATGCTTCCTTCTTTCCTGTAGGAACCCCTTATGGAGCCAAGACGGAAATAGGTCATGATCCGCGCAATAAACTCACCATCTCTGTGCCTGCTTATCAAGACCTTCCCCTTCCCCCTTCTGTTTGCAAAAGGCATCATAAGCAGTCTTCCATGCCAGAAACAAACAATAAATGTTTCGCCATTATCCCACATCTTGTAAGCGGTTTCGTGATATACATGGCGTACTTTTGTGGTCAATTTTATAAAGGTTATGAATACATAGACCAACGGGGGAAGTACATGTAACATAATAATATATTTTGCTTTTTTAAACATTTTTTACCTTTTTCGGAATTTTTATCACCTTTTTTGATGAAGTATCTCTAAATTGCAGTTCATACAGCTTCTGATAAGGTCCTTCTAACTCTATCAATTCTTTATGTGCTCCAGCCTGAACTATTGTTCCTCCTTCGAGGACAATAATCCTGTCTGCGTTCATTATAGTGGAGAGTCTGTGTGCAATGACAATCGTTGTCCTCCCCTTCATTAAATTATCAAAGGCCTTCTGCACCTCCACCTCTGAAGCTGCATCAAGAGAGCTTGTGGCCTCATCCAGGATAAGGATCGGGGTATTTTTATAGAGGGCTCTTGCAATAGCTATCCGTTGTTTTTGCCCACCCGACAAACGTATGCCCTTTTCGCCAACTACGGTATCATATTGTTTGGGAAGCTTCGTTATAAAATCACAGGCATACGCCATCCCGGCTGCCTCTTCGATTTTTTCCATATCCTGAGTCTCACCATAACATATATTTGACTTAATGGTGTCATTAAAGAGGATTACATCCTGTGTAACAAGGGCAATATTCCTTCTTAAAGAGTTAAGGGTTATATTCCTTATATCAATATTATCAACCTCTATGCATCCTCTTGTCACATCATAGAAACGGGGGATAAGATTTGCCAGAGTAGTTTTTCCTACCCCGCTTTCTCCTACAATAGCAAGGATTTCGTTCTGGTTAATTTTCAAGTTTATGTTATTCAGTATCATCTTATCGTCGTACCTAAAAAATACATCTTTAAAATCAATAATGCCTCTGACCTTTTCAAGGTTGATTGCATCGTCATGTTCAAGTATTTCTGGTTTGCGATCGATAACCTCAAACACCCTCTGGCTGGCGGCAAGTCCCTGTTGTATGTTGTGGTTTTCCCGGTTAAGCCTCTTGATCGGCTCATAGAGCATTAAAAGAGCAGCCGTGAAGGAGAAAAAATTACCGGGCGTTGACTTACCGGATATAACCTCACTACCTCCATACCAGATTATAACGGCTATAGCGATCCCGCCAAGCACTTCCATTATGGGAGAAGAAAGCGCCCGTATTTTATAGCGCTTTAAGATAATATGAAATAGTGTTTCGTTTTCTTCCTTAAATCTCTTGCTCTCATATTCTTCCATGCAAAAGGCCTTAACAATGCGTTGGCCGGTGATGGTTTCGTGCAAAAAATTGGTTAATTTTGCCATCTCTTTTTGTGTTTTCGTACTTATCCTTCTCAATCTTCTCCCGAAGCTGACAATAGGGTATATCGCAAAAGGCAGGACAACAAAGGCAATGGCTGCAAGTTTCCAGTCCCTGTAAAAAACAACGAATATAAGGCCGATAATAGTAAAAACATCCTTCAGGATCGCCGTAAAAGCATCAGATACAGCACTTTGTACCAGTGTCACATCATTTATTATTCTCGAAATTATCGTACCAGTTGGAGTCTTGTCAAAGTATGCTAAGGGCTGTTTCTGCAATGCGTTAAAAATTTCATCCCTTATATCTGTAATCACTTTCTGCCCTACAAAACCCATCAGGTATGCCTGGAAATAATCAAAAATACCCTTTAAAAGGTAGAGTATAACTACCCCGAAGGGGATTATGCTAAGCATTGTTGCATTTTTTTCGAAAAATATGTTGTCCAATACAGGTTTTACAATATATGCAGTCAAACCGTTTGTGGATGCCACAAGGGCCATAAAAATCATGGCAAAAACAAGTTTTGGCCAGTAAGGTTTTAGATACGTAAGGAGTCTAAGGTAGAGCGCCATATGTATGTTCCAAAAACTCTACTATTATTTTTGCTGCCATCTTATAAGAATTCTCTTTTCCAAGCTTTATTTTCATATTATCAATTTCGACTTTTATCTTTTCCTTACCATTACTTAACATATAGAGCGCTTTCTCTGCAATCTTTTCAACGTCGAATGTTTGAATAAATTCAGGGAAAACCTCTTTTCCGGCTATGATATTGGGCAAACTGATATAGTTAATCTTCACAAGCAGTCTCGCAAAAACATACGATAACGGTGATATCTTATAAATAACAATCGTTGGCGTTCCAAGGATTGCCGCCTCAAGGGTTGCACTGCCCGATGCAATGATCGCCAGGTCAGAATTCGCGAGAGCATCGTATGACAAGCCTTTTAAATACGTGATCTCTATATTTCCTTTCTGGTATTTCTCAATAATCTTCTGGTCAATGTTTTCAGCCAGAGGCAACAATATTTTCAGGTTTTCAACCCTTTTCTCAATCGCTTCGATTATGTCCATCAGGATGGGCATGTGCTTTTCTACCTCATTATCTCTGCTCCCGGGCATAATCGTTAAAACAGGAGCCTTTCCGTCAGTCCCTGCCATTCTTAAAAAATCCTCTCTCGTATGCAAAGGTTTAACAATTTCCATGTACGGGTGTCCTGCATAGGCTACGTCAATGGAATAATCTTCATATATTTTTTTCTCAAAGGGGAGGATACAGATTACCTTATTCACATATTTTTTTATTTTATATATCCGTTTCTTTCTCCATGCCCATATCTGGGGTGGGATGAAATAGATGACAGGAATACCGAGGTTATGCGCAAACCTGGCTATTCTCATATTGAAACCCGGAAAATCTACCAGAATAAGCAGCGATGGCCTTTTCTCTCTCAAATGCTTTTTTATTTTACTGAAGGCATCCCGAATATGGTGAAGCTTTGAAAATATTTCACTCAGGCCGGTTAATGATATATTTTTGTAATCGTAAACAATGTCTACGCCTGTGTCTCTGAGCTTAGTACTGCCAATTCCGCTGAATTGAAAATCAAAAGAATGTTTTAACTCATCGATGAGGTGGGATGCATGAATTTCGCCAGAAAGCTCACCGGTTATGATGACTATCTTTTTATTAAACTTTCCGTTAAGCTTTGTTTCTGGCAATATATGCTTTGATTTGTTCGGCAATGACAAGGGCCCTTAATCCCTCTCTACCTCCGACACACAGTGTCTTATCACCCCTGATCGAATAAATAAATTCTGACAATTCTTCTTTTACAGAATCTACCTTATCTGCTTCGTATTCGAGGGTCTCGATACTTCCATCCTGTTTTTTGGTTTTACCTGTTAATCTGCCATTCAGCAAGTCTACAAAATATTGTTTATTCTTCTCAAATATTGTGATGTTCCTTTCTTTATTAACCGATACCCTGCTGGCAGTTATACAAGCAACGCAACCCCCTGCAAACCCAAGCCATGCGCTCACCATATCCAGTTTATCAGAGGCAAAATGTAAGCCATGCGCCCTTATTTCCGTTACATCTTCTTTCACTATAGAAAGTGTCAAATCAATATCATGGATCATCAGATCCAACACTACATCGATATCCGTGGACCTGCCGGTGAAATTACTCATTCTCCGGGCTTCTATAAATAAAGGTTTTTTGATGTGAGATATTGCCTCCTTGTACGCCGGGTTAAATCTCTCCAAATGGCCAATCTGCAAGATTAAGCCCTGCTTTTCTGCAAGTTCAACAAGTTCTTCTCCCTGGCTTATTTCCGATGTTATTGGCTTTTCGATAAAAACATGGACTCCTTTTTCAAGGAAATATTTTGCAACTTCGTAGTGTGTCCCGGTTGAGCTTGCTATGACAACTCCTGCCTGACCATCAGGAATATCTCTATGGTCTGCAAATATTGGTACCTGATGCTTTTCAGATATATTATTTAATATATTCCTGTCAACATCAACCACCCCTCCGACTTCAACATCTTCGAAATCTATCAGTTTTCCGAGGTGTATCCTGCCCATATGACCAGCGCCGATAAGGGCGATTTTCAACGACATATTCCCCTCTTTGAGTTATTGATGAAATCTATCAATTCTTTTATCTTTTCACCATCCAATTCTTCCTGAATTATTTTAAGTGATGTACTGAGCGGCAAAGACGACCTGAAGAGAATTCTGTATGCCTTTTTTAATTTTAAGATTTCGTCCTTCGAAAAATTATGCCTCTCAAGACCCACAACGTTCAGTCCATAAGGCTTAGCCCTGCTCCCGGCAGCTATTATATAAGGGGGTATATCTTTTGGAACACCTGTAAGCCCGCTTATAAAAGCATATTTCCCAATTTTGCAAAACTGGTGTACTGCGCAAAGACCGCCAAAAATAACAAAGTCATCCACCTCTACATGTCCGGCAAGTGTTGCACAATTTGCCATAATGATATTATTCCCAACGACACAGTCATGGGCAATATGGGCATATGCCATAATGAAGTTGTTGTTTCCCACTTTAGTGACACCGCTGTCGTGTGGAGTCCCCCTGTTAATTGTCACATATTCCTTTATAATGTTGTTATGCCCTACCACTACCGTGGTATCTTCGCCCTTATATGTAAGATCCTGTGGCGGACTGCCAATGGATGTGAAAGAGCTGATTGTACAGTTTTCACCAATCTCGGTACCATCCTGGATAATAACGTGTCCAAGGATTTTTGTTCCCTTTCCTATCTTCACCTTTTCTTCAATAATGCAATAAGGGCCTACATGGACATCAGAATCGACATGCGCATTTTTATGAATGATTGCAGTTGGGTGTATCAACGTATTCTCCTTATTCCTGTTTTAACATTGCCATAATTCTCGCTTCAGCAACAACTTCATTGTCAACATAGGCTTTACCCTCAAAAACCCATATTTCTCTTCTGTGTTTTATGACCTCTAAAACAAGTTTTATCTGGTCCCCGGGAATCACAGGTTTTCTGAAACGTGCATCATCAATGCCTGTAAAAAATACCAGGCCTTTTTTCTCCGGAAAGCTTTTAAATGCAAGAACCCCGCCTGTTTGAGCCAGGGCTTCAATAATGAGTACCCCGGGCATAATTGGTCTTTGCGGAAAATGACCTGTGAAATAAGGCTCATTAAAAGTCACATTTTTTATACCAACAATTCTTTTAGCAGGTTCGAATTCAAGAATCCTGTCTACAAGGAGAAAGGGATAACTATGAGGCATAAGTTGCATTATTTCATTAATATCAATCATCTCAAGCCTCCAGATTGAGTCTTTTTTCTATTTTTTTCATCCTCTCATACAATTTTGGCAGGTTCTTAAGATAGCCTTGAAGCTTTAACCATTCCTTATGCGGCATATGGGGCGTACCTGAGATGAGAGAATTATCAGGGACATCCTTTGTGATCCCCGTTCCTCCTGCTGCCATCACATTATTCCCGATGCTTACGTGATCCTTCACGCCAACCCGCCCCGCAAGAACCACATTGTTACCTACAGAGGAGCTTCCCGCAATTCCCACCAGAGCCACAATGATAGAATTCTCACCAATGGACACATTATGTGCAATCTGAACAAGGTTATCAATTTTTGTGCCTTTTTTAATGATAGTTCTTCCAAGAGAAGCCCTGTCAATCGTTACGTTCGCTCCAATCTCCACCTCATCCTCTATTTCCACAATTCCGAGTTGGGGAATTTTCACATGTCTCGATCCATCCCATACATAACCAAACCCATCACTTCCCAAAACTGCACCACTGTGAATAATTACATTTTTCCCTATTATCACCCCATCGTATACCGTAACATGAGGATACATGATCGTACCCTCTCCGATTACTGCATTTTCACCTATATGAACAAACGGATAGAGAATGGCATTGCTTTGGACTACTGCCCCTTCGCCGATATACACATACGGGTAGACACTTGCTGTCTCTGATACTTCTGCACCCTTTGAAACAGAGGCTAAGGGGTTTATTCCCTTCGCTTCGGGATATCCTTTATGAAAAATCTGTGCTGCCCTGGCATATGCAAGCCCAGGATTTTTCGCAATGATAAGGTTTTTATCGGAATAATCATCAGGATTTATATCCTCACCGACAATGATGGCCGATGCTTTTGTGTCTTTTATGTGTTTCCTGAAACTTTTCTGGGAAAGAAAGGTTATATCGCCTTCCTGCGCTTCAATCATGCCTGAAATACGCGTTATGGCGATATTCCCATCGCCTGTTAAACGGCCCCCTATTTTTTCAGCAATATCTTTTAATGTAATCATTTTTTAGGAGCTGGCTTCTTTTTCGCAAAATCATTATATTGGGCAATGACTTTATTCGTTATATCAATTGAAGGACTTGCAAAGAGTATGCCTGCCTGACTTTTTTCGAGAATAAGGGTGTGCTTATCTTTTTCTCCTATGGTTTTGATTACCTGTTCAACATCTTTTAATATTCTCTGAGTAAACTCTCCATCTTTTTGCTGCAACTCAGTCTGGTAATCATTGGCTAATCTCTGATAATCTTTCTGTTTATTCTGAAAATCTTTTTCTTTTCCAGCCCTTGCATCCGGGGTAATTGTGGCGCTCTGTCGCTCTATTACATCCTTCATTTTTTGTAACTCTTCCTGTTTGCCGTCCAACAGCTTCTTTAATCTCTCGGCTTCGCCTGTCAGTGAATTTTTTGCTTCCTTGCCTTTGTCAGATTCAAGCATAACCCTCTGAAGATCAACGTAAGCGATGTTTAAATTCTGAGCATTAACCGGGAATGTCAAAGTAAATAGAGTAGAAAGAGCAACCAGGACAATAAAAATAAAATTCTTCATACTGCCTCCTTTTAATATTGTGTACCCATAGCAAAATCAAAAACGCTTCCTCGCTCATCCTGTCTTGGATTAAGATTAAACCCAAGTTCAAGACGAATTGGACCCATAGGAGAAAACCATCTTATACCAAACCCTGCTGAGGTCCGGACACCGTTCAGCAGCCAACCGTTTGAATCGTCAAAGGCATGTCCCGCATCGAAAAACAGCACACCTTTAAACCCGGCAGGTTTATAAATGGGGAAAATCCACTCACAATTAAAAAACAATTGATTCTTGCCTCCGATAACTTCTCCGGTATTATCCAGTGGACCTGCTTCGCCGTATTTAAAACCCCTTACCGTTTGCAACCCGCCTACATAAAATTTTTCATAAACAGGCACTTCTTTTCCTCCATACCCTTGTATCGTTCCAGCGGTACCTCTTATAAAAAACGTGCTATCCCAGAAACCAGCAGGAATATATCTCCCATAAAAAGCTATGACCCTATAGAAAGAGTTATCGCCGGCGAATGGGCCACCTGCAAGCTCAAAGGATGTTTCTGTATTTATTCCTATGTGAGGGTTCATTATATCATCAATGGTGTTCTCTCCAAGGGAAAAAGTTACACTGCTTGTTGACAATGTGCCTGCCTGATCCTGTATATAAGTGCTTGCTGAAGCATCGATATTTGTTACACTGGTGGTCTCATACCTGTACCTGACGCTTCCTTTTACATCATCAGTCAGGGGCTTTATAAGGGATACACTTCCGCCCCATTTATTATAAGTATATGTATCCATAATTCTTCCAAAATTGAATACGCTTAACCCCGCATGCATGTTTAAATCAAAAATATAAGGTTCTAAATACGAAAAATTATATTGCTGCGTAATAGCGCCCAAAGAAGCCGTAAGATAAAGTTTTCTTCCTGTGCCCAGGAAGTTTTCTTGAGATATACTTCCAGACAGAATGAGCTTATCATACGAACTGTAGCCAACCCCGGCACTCAAAGAACCTGTAGGTTTTTCTTCAACAGTAATATCCGTATTGATCTTGTCCGGCTCATCTGTTTTTATAATCTTGAAATCGGCATTTTTAAAAAATGTGGTGTTTCTCAGGCGCTTCTGACTTTTTTTAAGGTTTGTTGCAGAAAACCTTTCACCCTCTACAATTCTCAACTCCCTTCGCACCACCTTGTCTCTTGTCTTCGTATTTCCCAATATATTGATTCTGTTGATAAATATCTCTTCGTTTTTCTTTATATCAAAAGTAATATTTACTTTTTGTGTTTCATCATCTATTAAAGTGAGGGGGGAGATTTCGCAGAAGGCATAGCCTTTATCCTGGTAAAAATCGTTAAGCCTCATAACATCCCGTTGAAACATGGTGGACCTGAAGGTATTATCAGTTTTACTTCTTAACTCTTTATTCATTACCTCTTTATCGAATAAAATATCCCCGGAAAAATCTACTGAGCCTACTTTGTATAGATTTCCCTCCTCAACGGGTAATGTAAGGCTCATCGTTTTCCCATCCTGAGAAATTTTAACGTCAGGAACACCTACCTTTACCCTCACATAACCGTTGTCGTTATAAAAGGCTTCGATGTTTTTCCTGTCATCATCAAGCGCCTCTTCATCGAGAATACCGGAACCATCAAACCAATAAAACATGTCTTTCTTTCTTGTTCTCATAAAATCTTTCAACTTACTGTCTTTAAATGTCTTATTCCCCGTAAAAGCAATTTTTGTAACATATGCCTTCTCGGGTTCATCAATTAAAAACTTTACGCTTGCCTCGTAGCCTTCCTCATAATCAATTTCGTAATTAACCTTTGTTGCATAATAACCTTTGCTTGAATAAAACTTTCTGATTTCATCCATGCTTTCTTTTATCTTTTCAATATTAAGTACGGTGTTGGTTTTGATTTTAAGTTTTTCAGTGATTTCGGTTGTTTTGAGTTTTTTATTGCCTGACAATAAGATATTTTTGATTGGTGGTCTTTCAATAACCACAAAAGTTACGGTTTTCCCTTTATCGGTATCCTGAACGTCTATCTGGACATCGCTAAAAAAACCAGTTTTATAGATATTTTTCATGTCGTCCTGGATTTTATCAAGGCTGTATGGTTCGTTTTCCTTGATTTTTATGTTGTTCATTATAAAACCTGTGTCGATCCTTTCGTTTCCCGTCACGTTGATCTTTGCAATTTTATTTGGCTCATCGGCCCGGATAATACCCGGAAACGCGCAGAAAACCACTAAAAAAATGACAATAATTGTCTTGAAAGTCCTCATTAAGAATAGCAAAATTAACAGAAAAATGCCTTATTGTAAAGGTAAAAAGTCAGACAGCTCTTTAAACAAATAATTTGAATATACGTGCGTTCCAACGTATAATTTCACCTGTATGTGCAAAGTATATCTTGTAGGAGCAGGACCAGGAGATTTAAGGCTTATTACATTAAGAGGCTTTGAACTCATTCAAAAAGCAGACGTCATTATTTATGATTATCTGGTCAATAAAGATCTTTTAAGCTATTCCAGAAGTGAAGCTGAGCTTATATACGTTGGGAAACAGGCATCTCAACATGAATTGCCTCAATACGACATTAATAGTCTGTTAGTCGAGAAGGCAAAAAAAAGGGGAATTATAGTGAGATTAAAGGGCGGCGATCCTTTTATTTTTGGAAGAGGCGGGGAAGAGGCTGAGTTTTTATATGAACACGGGATAGATTTTGAAATCGTCCCCGGCGTCACATCTGCCATATCTGCACCAGCCTATTCAGGTATTCCCCTTACCCACAGAGATTATGCATCCACAGTCGCCTTTATTACAGGACACGAAGATGATAAAAAGGGACAATCCACAATCAAATGGGATGAGCTTGCCAAAGGGCCGGATACACTCGTATTGCTTATGGGCATAAAGAACCTGAAAGAAATTAAGGAAAAATTGATAAATGGAGGTAGAAATCCTCAGACTCCTTCGTGCATCATTCAATGGGGTACCCTGCCCGAGCAGAAAGTTGTTACAGGGCCACTACATAAAATAGACACACTTGCCGAAAAAGAACGGATAAAACCACCGGGAATAATTATTGTTGGTGAAGTAGTAAATCTGAGAAAAAAACTGAAGTGGTTTGAAAACAAACCCCTTTTTGGAAGAAAAATAGCAGTAACAAGGGCGCCGCACCAATCAATAAAACTTGGGGGACTTCTCACTGAAAAAGGCGCACAAGTAATGTATTTACCAACTATAGAGATCATACCTATAGAACCGAATGAACCCCTCGTGGAATCGATACATTTCATTGAGAAGTATTGCTGTATTATATTTACCAGTGTTAATGGTATCTCTGTATTTTTTGATAACCTTTTTAGATGTGGCAAGGATATAAGGGCTTTACATGGCATAAAGATCCTGCCTATCGGGGAAGCTACCGCCTCTCTTCTGAAATCTAAAGGCATTGTTCCTGACTTTCTTCCGGAAAAATTCATTTCGGAAGGAATCATAGACGTGCTTAAAGGCATGGAAATTAAGGACAAGCAGTTTCTTCATCCACGGGCAGAAGAGGCAAGGGATGTGATTGTCGAATATATCAGAAACCAGGGAGGACTGTGCGATGTAATCCCCATATACAAGACTGCTTTACCGAAATCCCCTGCCTTACTTACAAAAAAACCTGACATCGTAACATTCACAAGTTCCTCGACAGTAAACAACTTTATCAAGCTATACGGAAAGAATGTCTTACAGAATACTTTAATCGCCTCAATAGGCCCCATCACAACAGAGACATTAAAAAACCACACTGTTGATGTTCATATAGAGGCTGAGCGGTATGATATAAATGGTTTGGTTGAAGCCATAGAATCTTACTTTAAAAAATGATGATGCTGGATGGCAATTAGCTGATAGCTGAAGGAGATGTTCATGTACTCAACACGCATATACTACCAGGACACAGATGCCGGCGGTGTGGTCTATTTTGCTAATTATCTCAAATTTTTCGAAAAATCCTGGTTTGAATACCTGCTGTCAATCGGTATTTCTATCCCTGAATGGGAAAAACAGGACACATATATTATAGTCAGAACTGTAACTATGGACCTGCTCGAAAAATTAAAATACGGAGATATTATTCAAGTCGCTACATCTGTGACAGAGATAAAGAATTCCTACTTTATTCTCTCACATACAGTGTTCAAAGAAGGAAAACCCACCACAAAGGGCGAAACCAAAATGGTCTGCATAAACATGGCCGGCAAACCCAAACGAATTCCAGATGAATTTAAAAATAAACTATTAAAAAATTCTTAATTCTAAATTCACAATTCTAAATTGCAATTATTTCCCCCGCAGCGCTTCCCAGCTTTTCAGTATCTGGAGACCCATGGCAAGTTGAAAATCATCATCTGCGGTATTTTTGTTATTAGAATTATCTTTAGAATTATCTAATGTCTTTATTTGTTTTTCAGTTTTTCCTTGTTTGTCGGGTTTTTCCGGTTTATCAGTTTCAATATGTTTATTAAGGTCTTTTTCCTTCAGAACCATTCCTTTTTCTTTGCCCCGCACAATGTTACTATCAACGGCAATATCCGGTGAAATACCCTCTGCCTGGATCGAACGGCCCTTTGGTGTATAATATTTCGCCGTAGTTAATCTTACAGCAGAACCGTCTCCGAGCGGAAAAATAGTCTGAACTGAGCCCTTACCAAAGGTCTTTGCGCCTACAATAATAGCCCTCTTATAATCCTGCAAAGCACCGGCAACAATCTCCGATGCGCTTGCGCTTCCTTCATTGACAAGCACTACAAGAGGACCAACATAATCACTTTTTTTATGTGCATAAAACTTCATATTACTGTCCTCTTTCTTCTTGCCATCAATGGACACAATTAAACCATCTGTGAGGAATTTATCCGATATTTCAACAGCCTGCTCAAGGAGTCCACCAGGGTTATTTCTCATATCAAGAATAACACCCTTTAATGGTTTTTCCTTGTTACTCTGTTCTAACTCTTTCATGGCATTATCAAAATCCTTTGATGTCTTTTCCTGGAATTGCACTATTCGAATATACCCATAATTATCTTCAATCATTCTATACTTGACGCTTTTGACAACAATAACGTCCCTCACTACTTTAAATTCCTGAGGAGTTGTAAATCCTTCTCTCATTATCGTTAATGCAACGGGTTTACCTTTGGTCCCCCGTATCATTTTTACAATATCAATAAGATTCATATTCTTTGTAGGTTTTCCATCAATCCTCACAATGTGATCCCCTGTTTTGACACCAGCCTTGTATGCAGGCGTATCTTCTATTGGCGTAATCACTACGGGAAAACCATCTTTTACGGTAATCTCAATGCCTATACCACCAAATTCGCCCTTCGTTTCTGTCTGCATATCCTTATACATATCGGGCGTCAAAAATGATGAATGAGGGTCAAGAGATTCAAGGATACCCTTGATGGCAGAATAGACAATTTCTTTATCCTTCACTTCATCAACATAATTTTTCTTAACAAGGTCTATAACATCAGAGAATGTTTTCAAATATTCATAGATCTCCTTGTTGTCATTGCTTGGATATACTCTTTTTCCCTGGGCACCCATAAGAAAACCAAGGATAAAAACAATGACGAAAAACATGCTTAAAGACAGCTTCAGCTTTTTACTCATATACACATCCTCCTGACGTGATAATACTACAATCCTTTTAAATTTTCAATGATTTAGCAAATAGCAATTAGCTTATAGTGTTTAGCCGTTAGTTATCAAAAATATTTTATAAGCTTCGAGGCGCTACAAAAGATAGTAGATTCCCACGGGCAAGCACGTGGCACTGATATATACACGCGTTGCGTGAATAATAATGCATTCACCCACGCTTGAAAGCGTGATCCTCATACCTTGCGTCTTTGGTGGGTAAGAAGTACCGCGAATGTAAGTGAGTGGCATCTACCCAGCGAGCACCGCGAGCGAGAGGGGGAGGCTCCGCGGGCCGGGGCACCCGCTTGCGGGTCGTGTGGAGGGGGCGACGCAAGCCCCTGCAATAGGTTGTCGCTAATAGCGAATAATTTATGTTATTCTTTACCTTATGGAAACTGTTTTTGTTGCTATGAGTGGCGGTCTGGACAGCTCATTCGCTGCGTACCTTTTAAAACAGAAAGGTTACAAAGTCGTGGGAGTTACCTTTCAACTCCTGCCGGAATCCATGAAAAGCGTAAGAAACCCTAAAGCTTGCTGCTCGAGCGAAACCATCAACAGGGCTAAAAAGATTGCCGATAATTTATCCATACCCCACTATGTGATTAATTTAAGAAGAGAATTCGAAGAACATGTGATAGAAAATTTTATACATGAATATAAGTCGGGGAGAACACCTAACCCGTGTATCCTCTGTAACCGATACATTAAATTCTCTGCCTTCCTGAAAATGGCCCTATCCATAGGGGCAGATAAGGTGGCAACAGGCCATTATGCGAACATTAAAGAAACAACCGGGGGATTCATTATACAAAAAGGGTTCGATACCGCTAAAGACCAGTCTTACTTCCTGTATCCCATTGCAAAAGAGTCCTTGAAATACATCCTCTTCCCTCTCGGCTTACAAACAAAGGCCAGCCTTAAAGAAAGAATGTATGAAATAAAGTGGGAGTATCAAAAAGTAAAAGAAAGCCAGGATATCTGTTTCATTCCGGGGAGTGATTACAGGGAGTTCATGTCCGGTTTAGTCGGTCTGCATAAAGGGCCGGTTTATTCCGTTGAAGGCAAGTTGTTAGGACATCACGATGGCATTCATCTTTACACAATCGGCCAAAGGAGAGGATTAAAAATTCCTTACAAAGAACCTCTGTATGTGGTTGACATATTGGTTGAGGAAAACACCATTATTGCAGGGCCCAAAGAATCTCTTAAAAGAAAAAGGCTCCTTGCCAACAATATCAATATTTTACAAAAAACGACAAGCCAAATCACAGGCAAAATCCGATACAGGCAAAAAGAAGAACCCTGTACATACAGTGTTTCAGGGGATTCGCTCGAAGTAGAATTCACAAACCCTGTCTATTCTATCACGCCCGGACAATCGGTTGTACTCTACGATGGGGATACAGTCGTAGGTGGAGGAATAATAAATAACAGTATCAGAGAAACCTGTTGACAACAGAGAGCTGATGGTATAATTAATGAGAAAAAGGAGGGAAAAGCGATGCCGATATACATAATGTTCAGTAAGTTAACGAACGAAGGTAGAGCAACGATTAAAAATCATGCGGAACGCATTAAAGAAGTTGATAAAGAAATTGAAAATATGGGCGCCAAAGTTCTTGTGCAGTATGCAACTCTTGGCTTTTATGATTTTATAAATATCCTCGAAGCGCCAAATAATGAAACCATAGCAAGGGTATCTATCGAGCTTGGTTCGAGAGGAACAGTTCAAATCGTAACCATGCCGGCTATTCCTATCTTCGAATTCATAGAAAAGATGGAAGGACCGTATATACCTCCCACTTACTCAAAGCAGCCCGAAATTCCTAAGGAATATGAAGATAAAATGTTCGGATAGCTCAGGGATTAGCCCATAAATTTTCTGAAAATATCTCTTGCTATGACAATTCTCTGGATCTGGTTTGTACCTTCATAAATCTGGGTCGCCTTTGCATCCCTCATCATTCTTTCCACGGGATATTCTTTCGTATAGCCACATCCTCCAAGAATCTGCACTGCATCGGTAGTGACCTTCATGGCCACATCCGATGAATAAACCTTCGCCATGGCCGATAGTTTATCCACACCGATGGCGCTCATTTTGTCCCTTTCATAGACCTTCATATCAAGCAGATGAGCCGCATCGTAGACAAGCGCCCGCGCAGCCTCAACCTGAGTGGCCATATCAGCAACCATGAATTGAATACCTTCGAAATCTGCCAGTTTCTGTCCAAATTGTACCCTCTTCCAGGCATATTCTACTGCATAATCGAGGGCACCCTGGGCTATTCCTACTGCCTGTGCGCCTACGGCCGGTCTTGAAAGATTTAATGTTGACATGGCAATATCCCAGCCGTCTCCTTCTTTGCCAAGCAGATTGTCCTTTGTGAGCCTTACGTTGTCAAATATCAGTTCAGTAATGTCGGAACCAATCATACCCATTTTCTCTTCACTCTTTCCTATGGTGACACCGGGATAATCTCTCTCAACATAAAACGCGGAGATACCTTGTGTCCTCAATTTCGGGTTTGAGTTGACAAAAACTGTGTATATCTGGGCATTAGCTCCATTCGTTATCATACATTTTTTACCATTTAAATAATAATAATGGCCGTCTTTTGTTACGCTCGTTCTCATGTGGGATGCATCAGAGCCGGCGTCAGATTCAGACAAAGCAAAGGCAACAAGGTATGGTTTATCCGGTTCTGTAATCTTGCTGTATATGTACTCCTTCTGCTCTTCGTTTGCTGAAACCATAATGGGCATCAAGCCAACGTTGTGGGCAAGCGGTATAAGTGATGATGCACCGGATACCTTTGCAAGTTCCTCAATAACGAGGCAGAGAGAAGTAATATCTCCGTCAAGCCCTCCAAAACGTTCCGGGAGCATGAGATACAAAAAGCCCTGTTTTTTATATATATCCACAAGATCCCATGGAAATGCGCCTGTTGCATCTATTTCTTTTGCCCTTGGGGCAACCTTTTCATTTGCTATCTTTTCAGCAATCATTCGAATCATGCCATGCTTTTCAGAAAGATTCAGCATCCAGACAACCTCCTTTTAGTTGACAAAATCGCATTACTTCTAACATAATTTTCCTATAAATTAAATACAAATAAGGAGACACCATGTCTAAGGTATTTTTTACAGATTTAAGGACAAATCCGAAAAGAAACCTGTTGAATAAGATTGAGGATTTACTAAACAGAACAAAGGTAAACGAGAAAGTAAAGAAAAATGATATTGTTGCTATAAAAATACATTTTGGTGAACAGGGCAATACCTCATACCTGAGACCGGTCTTCCTGAGGACTATCGTCGAGAAGGTAAAAAGTGCAGGCGGGAAACCTTTTCTTACGGATACAAACACCCTCTACACAGGGTCAAGAAGCGATGCTATCAACCACATCACAACTGCAATACACAATGGTTTTGACTATGCCTGCGTTGATTGTCCGATCATCATAGCCGATGGGCTTCGCGGGGCAAGCGGTGAAAAGGTTTCAATAAATGGAGAAATCCTTAAAGAAGTTAGTATCGCCAGGGAAATTGTCGAGGCAGACGCTATGGTTGTGGTCACCCATTTCAAGGCCCATGAGCTGTCAGGTTTCGGAGGCTCAATAAAAAACATGGGGATGGGCTGTGCCACACGCGAGGGGAAACTTGTCCAGCACAGCAACGTTGCACCAAAAATCAACGTTAATACCTGTAAAGGTTGCAAGACCTGCCTTGAATATTGCCCTGCAGAGGCAATTTCAATGTCATCAAAAAAGTCTTTCATCAATCCAGAAAAATGCATCGGCTGCGGTGAATGTATCATTATCTGCCCTTTCCATGCCATTGAGATCCAATGGAATGAATCACCGGATATTTTCCAGAAAAAGATGGTGGAATATGCCTGCGGCGCCTTAAAGGGAAAAGAGAAAAAGGCTATCTATATTAATTTTGTCATGCAGGTAAGCCCTGCCTGTGACTGTTATCCCAATAGTGATGCCCCCATCGTAAGAGACATTGGTATACTTGCATCAACAGACCCCGTGGCTATAGATACAGCGTCATGCGATCTCGTGAACAATGAAAAATCTATTCCTAATACAGCAATAAAAAAACCCCTCAAGAAAGGGGATGACAAATGGAGGGCAATCTACCCCACAATAGACTGGAATATACAGCTTGACCATGCGGAAAAGTTAGGACTGGGGGAACGAAAATATATACTGGTGAAGATTTAAGCTTAGTAATTGATTGTAATGTCAGGTAATTTTATTTTTTATTTACCGAATAAAATATTAACTCACGTCATTTTTTTTGTAAGCAGGATATGAGTAAGGAAGGCACTGCTAAAGGAGATTATTATTGAAATTCCCGTACCACCCCACAGCCCAAGAGGAACAAAGGTATATCTTGCCGCAATCCCATAAATCACAACGCTTATCGCACCAAAGATTGAAGCCTTCATTACCGCTGAAGAAAACCCGGCTCCATGGGAAAAATAGGTGATAAGCAGTGTTCCCAGAAACATTGCAGGAAACATAGTGAATACACCGCCCAGAAGAGGTCCGCCAATTCTTGTCATAACAACAGCGATTGTAACAATGAACCCGCTGATAAGACCCCGTATAACCATAAGGGTAAAGGTAAGCTTTACCTTCCTGCTCGATTCAGATTTAACCTGTAATTTTTTTTCCACAAAATAAAAGGAAACCAGTAACAGGTCAATATAACCAACAACAGAAAAGACAAAGTTATTAAATTTGAAAATCACAAGCAAGAAAGAAAGAATAAACCATACAGCCAGCGCACCGGATAAAGCCAGCCAGAAATTGATTCTAACAAGCAGGATATATGCCACGATAAAAAGACAATTTATCCCCCCGACTATGGGCACAACGGTTGTAGCTTCGGCAGCTACTTTTGTAGACTGTGTCCATGCAATAAAAAATAGTCCAAGCAGGATGGTTGATGGAAGCCCCGCCACAAGTCCACCCACTTTGCTGCCATATCGTTCAGCAACAATAGTCCCTGATGTGACCCAGACACTCCCCACGACAAAAGACAATATAAGTTTTAATAAAAAGATGTTATCCATAATTTAAAACAAATTCAAAATTCCAAGCACCAAATCCCAAATAAGCACAAAAAAATATAATTAATAAGGATATTCAATAACCAATAATCAAATTACAATATACAAACAAATTACAAATTACAATAACCAAAAATGATAAACTCGTAAAAAGTTGGTAAGGAAATTCTAAGCACTAATCTTTTGAATTTGTTTGGAATTTGGATATTGGAGTTTGGAATTTGCAAGCATAAATTTCAAATATGTTTGGTTAGGATTTAGATACTCGGATTTAGGATTTTCTCCCACGATATTGATAATAATAGCATTTAATATCGCCATTATAAAGTTTACGATTGTTATCGGCCTTTTTACTGAAGAATCTCTCAAACCCGGTGTGTGCTGTGAGAATAAAAAATGACCACGAATCAAGCCGTAAGAAGGCTTCACCCATAACCCTGTAAATGCTTTCTACCTCTTTCTCGTCCCCTACCCTTTCACCGTAAGGCGGATTGCAGATTACATACCCATGCTTTTTGCCGGATCGAAACTCCGATACGGGAAGCTTCTGAAAGGCAATGCAATCTTCCACACCTGCATTTTGTGCATTCGCTCTTGCCTTTTTCAAGACATAACCGTCAACGTCAGATGCAAGGATTCTAAAATCAGATTCCTTCACCAGGGCAGATGCATCATTCCTTACTTCATCCCAGGCCTGTTTCGGGATCTGATGCCACTCCTCGGAAACAAAGGTCCTTTTCAAACCAGGGGCAATGTTTTTTCCTATCATGGCAGCCTCTATGGGGATCGTGCCGGAACCGCAAAAAGGGTCTGCAAGCACAACAGAAGGATTCCACCTGCTCAACATGACCAGTCCTGCCGCAAGCGTCTCCCTGAGTGGCGCTTCTCCAGTGCCTTCCCGGTAACCCCTCTTATGGAGACCAGCCCCTGTTGTGTCTATTGTAAGTGTTGCAATATCCTTTAATAAGGCTACCTCTATTTTGTAAACCGGTCCTGACTCTTCAAAATGTGAAGTCCGGTACTTCCTTTTCATGGCCTCTACAACCGCTTTTTTGACTATTGCCTGACAATCTTTGACGCTGAACAGCTTTGATTTTATTGATTTGCCAGTAATGTGCATCTTCCCTTTGAGAGGGACAATCTCCTCCCATCTGACCTTTAATGTCCCCTGGAAAAGCTCTTCAAAATCAGTTGCCTTGAATCGGGCAACTTCAATAAGCACCCTGTCTGCAACCCTGAGCCACACATTACATCGGGCAATATCCTTTTCATCGCCTTCAAAAGAGACCTTCCCATTCTCAGTAGCAAGAACGGAATAGCCAAGTAACTTTAGTTCGTATGCTACCACAGATTCAAGACCAAAAGTAGATGTGGCAATGATTGTATATTTCGACATTTACAAAAAAACTCCTAACGTTCAATCAATTTCGTGCGGTACTGGATATAGATGTCGCGCATGGCCACATAAGGGTCGATGGCTGCCTCTTTGATCATCTCATATTCACCCAGATGGAATGAGGTGTCGTTGACCTTTTCGTGGACGTATAGCCCTACGCTTTCCGGGCTGAACCATTCCGAACTGACGTAAGTTGTGGGCCTTAGCGTCCAGTCCACAAGCCATCCAAATCCGTCACGTGGACTGGAAGGACCGAGGAAAGGCAATACAAGATAGAAACCGAAACCGACACCATATTTGCCAAGCGTCTGGCCGAAATCCGCATAGCGGCCGTTGATCCCGAAACACTCTTTTGCGCAATCCCTTAAACCCCCTACTCCAAGAGTGGAGTTGATGAAAAACTTTGCAAGCTCAATCGCTGCAAACCGCGGCTTCCCTTGCAGCAAATTGTTCACGATGCGAATAGGCGCCTTGATGTTTTCGTAGAAGCTGCTGAAGAGACCCCTGACTTCTTCCGGCACAACATACTTATAGCCATGGGCAAGGGGTTTCCATACCCAGAAATAGACTTTATCGTTAAAGTGATATATAGCCATGTTAAAGGGCTCTATAGGATCGGCAATACGCAGCTCTTCGCCGGCGGCGGCTTCTTCTTCAGTCACATTGCCGTATTCATCGGAGGACTTTTCTGCGGCGGTAACCGGAACAGACCCGGCTTCTTCAGTCACATTGCCGTATTCATCGGAAGACTTCTCTGCGGCGGTAACCGGAACAGACCCGGCTTCCTCCGACTGTTCCCCTGCCGCCGGAACATTTATAACAGCGCTAATATTCGGATCGGGGCTATCAGAGGCTGCGTGCAGGGGTGGACAGCCGAGAAACAGAAAGAGCAGGAGAATCAGGCTTATTGTCGGTCTGAGAAAGTTTATCCTTTTCAAACACAGTGTCATATCCTGCCGCCTCACTTCTTCCCGACCTTCTTGCGCAGGGTCTCGAGGAGCGTCTCCGGCGGGTTGTTTCCGAGTATCTCCCGGAACTGGGTGCGGTAGTTGTTAATCAAACTCACCCCTTCGATGACCACATCATATACCTTCCAGTTATTTTCCTTTTTCATAACTCTATAAAAAATGGGTGTTTCGCCGCCCTTTGACACGATTGTACTCTGGACCTCCACCGTAGTTTCAGAAAGAGGTACCTCCCTGGTAAAGTTTACCCGCTCATTGGTGTAAGCTGTGATTTTATCGACGTAAGCGTTTTTGAGTATCGTCCTGTAAAGCTCAACGAATTCTTTTCGCTGCTCCGGGGTAAATTTGTTCCAGTTCAGGCCCAGGGTCCTCTTGGAGAGTTCCACATAATCGAAAAGCTTGTCAGCAGCGGCCTCAACTCTTTGCTCTTTTACCTTTTTGCCCGCTTCTCCTTTGAGCTTGGGGTCGCCGAGTATGTCGAGTACGCCGTTCACATTTGTTTTTACGGTCTCGAGCGGAACGCCTGCAAAGGTATGAATGGGGAGCATTAACATCACCACAAGCATGAGTCTACCAAACCATCTTTTCACAATATCCTCCTTGGTCTTTATAAAGAAAGTGATGAAGAATGGCAATGTAAGGTAAAAGTGGAAACGTAAAACGCGCAACTGAAAAGTATTCAAAATTCTTAATTCATAATTCTTCATTGTATTTGCATTTGACATTGCCTACTTAGTCAGTTTTTCCGGGGCCTTGTCCGGCTCTTTTTTGGTGTCCCCGAATGCATACTTGCCTATCAGATCTTCGATGTCCGCCGGTACAGAAGTTTGCGTGATCATGCCGCCCGGCTTCAGAAGTTCGCCGGCTCCACCCGGGTCTATTTTTACATATTTATCCCCGATGAGCCCGGAGCTCTTTATGGTGGCTGACGCATCATCGTAGACCTTCATTTCTTTTTTAATAGCCATTCCAACGACCGCCATCTGTCTCTCGGCGTCTATGCTCAGGCTCGTCACACTGCCCACTTCGATCCCGTAAATTTCAACTGTGCTGCCGGCTCTCAGTGCAGATACCGAGGCGAACCGGGCATAAAGCGGGTACGTGTCTTGTCCGAAGAGAGAAACCTTGCCGAACTTCACGGTCATATAGCCAACACATACGAGACCAATCACCACAAAAACACCCACAGCCGTCTCTATGGAATACTTTTTCATTACGCACTACCTCCTGAATCGCATCGGTGTGTTGCAACAATCTCTTGTTTTGCCCGGGCATTCTCGATAATCTGATCGATGGTATCCGTGGGAGAGACCTCTGCAACCCCGGCACGGATGAAGATATCAAAACATGCTTCAGCGCCTATCTTCTCCGCGGCAATATTCTCAATACTGTCCAAGGCCTTCAGCTTCAGCTCCTGCGCAAAATTAGATACCAGTTTCTGTGCCTTGTCAATGCTCGTGTGAGGAAATATCGTCAGAATCTCATCCCTGCTGTGACGGGCAGAAAAACCCCCAATGGGGTTAAACCGCCTGTTGGTATATTCGCCGAGGGTCCTGAGGATTTCCATCGCTGCCTGTGGCCCTAACGCGTCATGCAGAAGATTCAGCCGAATGCTGAAAAGCGCCGCTGAAACGGCTGCTACCGTGGCCGTACCACCCAGCATAGCCGCATAATGGACTCTGAAGGCCTCCCGGGAAAGCAGACCCGTAAGTTCGTCCTCGAACCCTTCCAGGCTGCGGAGGAATTCATCGATAAGGGGAAGTTTCCGGTTGACGGCATCTTCGTAAGTCCCCTCGAAGCCGACCGTTCCCTCCCAGAGGATGACAATCCGGTCCGAGATAAAAAAGACATCAGGAATGTCGTGGCTGATCATAACGGCGGTAAACCCGAACTTTCTCCGGTAATGGGTAATCATACTCAGAATCATGTTTTTCCTGATGGGGTCCTGACCCGTGGTCGGCTCGTCAAAAAGCACGATCTTCGGGTCCGTCACCAGCGCCCGTGCCAGGGCCACCCGTTTCTGCATCCCGCCGGAAAGCTCCGAAGGGTACTTATGAACCGCTTCGGTAAGCTCTAAGTCTTCGATCCTTTTCAGTACCCGTTTTTCAATCTCTTTCTTGCTAAGATTCGTCGTCTGCCGCAGAGGAAATGCCACATTGTCGAAGACCGTCATCGAGTCGAGGAGGGCATTGTTCTGAAACAGATAGGCGATCGCTCTTCTGTATTCCTCCCATTCACGCTTTTTCATTTTATCAATGGGTTGTCCCTCAAAGAGGATAGTGCCCTCATCCGGTTTGAGGAGTCCGATAATATGTTTAAGAAGCACGCTTTTGCCTGTGCCGCTCTTCCCGATGATCGTCGTAATCTGGTTTTCATAGATTTTCAGGTTAACCTTGTCGAGCACGGTCTTTTCACCAAACCGCTTAGTGATGTTTCTGAATTCTATTAAAGGTGTTATCTCCATAAAATCCTTACATAAGAAATGACGTTACTACATAATCAGCAATCAGAATCATTACACATGAAAGCACAACAGCCGAGATAGTGGCAAGGCCTACCGACTTTGATCCATAACCATCGGTCCGCATATGGCAGAAATAGCCCTGAAAACAGCAGACGCAGGAGACAATGACAGCGAAAACCAGGGCTTTTATAAACCCACCCCTGACATCCACCATATCGAGGGAAGATTGCACACGGTAAAAATATGTGCCTCCGCTCGTCCCCAACAGGAGAACACCGGTTATATATCCCCCTATGATCCCGATGAGGTCAAAAAAGGCAGTGAGCAGGGGAAAACTGATGATTGATGCGGCGATCCTCGGGCTGATAAGATACCGCACAGGATCAATCCGCATGGTATACAGGGCATCGATTTGCTCTGATATACGAAGGATCCCGATCTCCGCAGCCATCCCGGAACCGGCACGTGCAGTGATCATGACTGCCGTGAGGACCGGCCCCATTTCCCTGATAAGCGAGAGGGATACGGCAGATCCGAGCGCCCCTACAGAGCCGAACTTTACCAGAGTATGAAAAAGCTGCAAACCGAGCACCATACCCGTGAAAAGACCCACCAGCATCACGATTAAGGACGATGTGGCACCGATATAGTATACCTGGTTTACGATCTCGCGGAATTGTTTTCGCCGGAAGATATTGATAAATGCCAAGGAAAAGAAAACAACCATTGCGCCAAGATTACCCACCAGACTGATAGTCCTTTTACCGATGGCAGGAAAGAGGAGTGCTAAAGGGTTGTTCCACTGTGGTGATCCTGTGCCTTTCACGTGTTCACTTTTTTCCTTTCTCATTAAAGTGGTGACCCTGCTGAGGACGCTCGAAGTATTCTAACTTCAACTGAATATGGATGCAAGTTGATTTTCTGTTTTTGGGGCCTGTCAAAGGGATACAACAGAGATATCGTGTATACTCATAATAATATTGTTTACCCGGGAGACGGTTCAAGAAGCCCCGCATTTTTGATCAGTTCAAGAACGTGATCCACCTCTTCGGTTCTCCCCCTTTTTCTTGCCCCATTTATGAAAATACTGCATTTCATGTTCAATTCCTCTATTGCAGCCGTTTTCATGTCGCTGCTTAAAACACCACTTTTAAGGATTTTAACGAGACTTTCTATCCTGAACCGGTCTATCGCTTCAACGCTCTTTGAAAGCTGGTCCTCGTGGCCACCCTGTTTGATAATCAGAGGTGTTTCGATGAACAAAACCGGGTATTGCGCTGTAATCCTCAACCACATATCATAGTCCTCACATACAGGCATGGATTCATCAAACAATCCGACCTTGTCAAAAACTTCTCTTTTTATGACAACTGACGACGGGCTTATAATGCACAGGGGCAGACATCTCTCAAATATATGACCTGAATATTTCTTGTGTCTCAATTTCTGATTCAGCCTTTTTCCGTTTCGTACCCATATTTCGTCTGTATATGATATAAAAAACCTTTCCCTTTTCATCAATTCCATCTGTGTGGAAAGCTTGCGTTTCAGCCACAGATCATCCACATCAAGGAACGAGATATACTCCCCTTTTGATATTGCAATGCCATAATTACGTGCGCTGCTGATACCCCCGTTTGCCTTCCAGACATACCTTACCGGAAATCCCCTGATTGCCCCTCGTATCTCATACCCCGAAGCTTGCTTAGAAAAGAAAATCTGTTCAAAATTTCTTGTTGATGCCTCAAAGCTTACCTCGGGGTGATTCATTTCATCATATGAATTGTCAGAGGAACCATCATCAACAACAATGATTTCTTTGTCTTGGTAGTCCTGATTAATGACTGAG
>JAPLKA010000082.1 GCA_026388315.1 Pseudomonadota bacterium
ATCTACAAAGAGGTTGAAGATAAATACGGTCAAAATGGCAATGTCTCCGTTCCTCCTCCTGTTATTTTAAAACTCATATTTCTTTTTTTCTTTTACAACATCCGTTCAGAACGGGAACTCATGGAAACCATCCCTGAACGAATAGACTGGTTATGGTTTCTGGGCTACAATCTCGACTCCGGTATTCCTGATCACAGTGTCTTATCCAAGGCACGGAAGAGATGGGGAAAAGGAATCTTCCAACATTTCTTTGAACGTATAGTGGTTCAGTGTGTCAACGCAGGACTCGTCGATGGAACAAAGATATTCATGGATGCAAGCCTTATCGATGCCAACGCATCGAACAACTCTGTAGTTGATACCCATTCTTTAAAACGGTATCTCGATACGGGCTATCAGGAATTGGAAAATAGACTGGATGATACTCTGGGTCCCCCTATAGTGATGTCAACAGGAGATATGCTTCAACCACCGATCCCGATGCATCCATCGTACGTCACGGGAAAGGAAAACCGAAGCTCCAATACAAGACCCACCGGGCAGTAGATCCGGAACATGAGATTATCACCGCTGTAGAAGTCACACCGGGTGCAGTGAATGAAGGCCACAAGATGGCTCATCTCATTGAGAGCCATGAAGCCAATACGGGCAGTAAGATAACCGCCGTTGTTGCCGACAGCCTTTACGGGACAAAGGAAAACCTCATTACCTGTCATGACGAAGGGATAAAGGCTCACATGCCGGTGGTAAAACTTCTGAACGACAATACCGGTTCCCGGGAGGGCATATTCCCGGAAGACCGGTTTGCCTACGATAAGGAGACGGACACGTACACCTGTCCTGCCGGGAAAACCCTCAAGAAAAGAACACTCCATGAAAACAAGCAGAACATCGAATACGCCGCATCAAAGAAAGATTGTGCTGTCTGTGCTGCACGGTCCGATTGTACCAAAAGCAGAGGACCACGAACTGTGCAACGGCATGTCCGTCAGGAAGAACTTGACCTAATGCTCACGATAGCCCGGAGCCACCAGGCCAGAAGCGACCTCAAAACCCGCAAGCACCTCATGGAACGTTCCTATGCAAGGAGCACACGGTTCGGATTCGATAGAGCACGGTGGAGAGGCGTATGGAAGGTTGCTATTCAGGAATACCTTATTGCGGCTATCCAAAACATCCAGGTATTGATCCGGTATGCAAAGCAACCAACAAAGGGGGCGCTTACCCTTCCATTGCTCACCGCAATTAAAACAGATATCTGCCAACCAATTGAGCTTTTTATAATAACATTTGGTTTGTATATCCTGAGAATGAGAGAACGTAGCAAAAACCATTATCTCCTGCCAACGTTATGACGACGAGGAGACCTTCATTGTGACACCCGATAAAACATACTGTTTGGGCAACAGGCCGTTTATCCTTGACTTTGGAGGGCGGAAGGCAAAACTGGCTCCTTATTTTTTGAATGTCACGTTTCCCTTTGCATCTACATCCACTTTGACTTTGTCGCCCTCTTTGACGTCACCTTTTAATATCATCATTGCAAGGGCATCCTGGAGTTTCTTCTGGATGAGTCGCTTTAATGGTCTTGCTCCGTAGACAGGGTCATATCCTTCCCTGGCTATCATATTTTTCAACTTGTCAGTGAATATGAGCTCAATTCCTTTCTCTTCAACCCTCTTAACCAGGTATGCAAGCTGGAGGTCGGCGATATGTTTTATGTTTTCAATGGAAAGCGACCTGAAAATAATGATTTCATCGATTCTGTTGAGAAATTCCGGTTTGAAATGGGCCTTTACACCCTCCATTACCCGTCGTTTCAACTCATCATAGTCTTTTCCGGCAAGTTCAGTTATCCACTGGCTTCCGATGTTGGATGTCATGATGATGACAGTATTTTTAAAGTCCACTGTCCTTCCCTGGCCATCCGTAAGCCTTCCATCATCAAGAACCTGCAAAAGGACATTGAATACTTCGGGGTGGGCCTTTTCCACCTCATCCATCAGGATTATAGAATAGGGTTTTCTCCGCACTGCTTCTGTGAGATAACCACCTTCTTCATAACCTACATATCCGGGAGGAGCGCCTATAAGTCTTGATACAGAGTGTTTTTCCATGAATTCGCTCATGTCAATTCTCACGATTGCCTGTTCATTATCAAAGAGGAATTCAGCAAGTGCTTTTGCAAGTTCGGTCTTGCCGACCCCTGTGGGTCCTAAAAACAGGAATGAACCGAGCGGCCTGTTTGGATCCTGGAGTCCTGCCCGTGCTCTCCTTATTGTGCTTGATACGGCCTCAATGGCTTCGTCCTGGCCTACAACCCTTTTATGAATCCTCTCCTCCATGCTGACAAGTTTTTCCATTTCCCCTTCAAGCATCCTTGAGACCGGTATGCCGGTCCATTTTGAAACTACCTTTGCTATATCCTCTTCATCAACTTCTTCATTGAGCATCTTAATGTTTTTCTGTAGTTCTAAGAGTTCGTTGTTTTTTTCTTTCTGTTCCTGTTCGAGAGCGGAAATGGTGCCATACCTTATTTCTGCAACCTTCCCGAAATTGCCTGCCCGTTCTGCCTCTTCCGCCTCAGTCCTTGCCCTGTCAATTTTTTCTTTAATTTCACCTATACTCATAATCAGAGCTTTTTCTTTTTCCCAGTGCTTCCTCTTTTCATTTACCTCTACCCTCATTTCTTCCAGATCTTGTTCGAGCCTTACTTTTCTTTCTTTTGAGGCCGTGTCTTTTTCCTTTTTCAATGCTTCTATCTCAATCTGAACCTGAATTATTTTTCTGTCAATCTCATCGATCTCGGTTGGTACGCTGTCAATTTCCATCCTTAACTTTGAAGCAGCTTCGTCGATTAAATCTATTGCCTTGTCCGGCAAAAACCTGTCTGTAATGTAGCGGTGTGATAGGGTAGCCGCAGCGATGAGCGCCGAGTCTTTTATCCTCACCCCGTGATGAAGTTCATACTTTTCTTTTAGTCCCCTTAAAATCGCTATCGTTTCCTCAACCGATGGTTCACCTACCTTCACGGGTTGAAACCTTCTCTCAAGGGCGGCATCTTTTTCAATATATTTTCTGTATTCATCAAGCGTTGTTGCGCCTATGCAGCGGAGTTCACCTCTTGCCAGAGCCGGTTTTAGCATGTTTGATGCATCGATTGCCCCCTGCGCATTCCCAGCGCCGACAATCGTGTGAAGTTCATCTATGAAAAGAATTATAGAACCGGATGCCTCGTCAATCTCTTTCAATACTGCCTTCAACCTGTCCTCAAATTCACCCCTGAATTTTGCTCCTGCAAGCATGGCCCCGAGGTCAAGGGCAAGAACTTTCTTATTTTTCAACGTTTCAGGGATGTCGCCGCTTATAATCCTCTGGGCCAACCCCTCAACGATTGCTGTTTTCCCGACGCCTGGCTCACCGATAATAACGGGATTGTTTTTTGTTCTCCGTGAAAGCACCTGCATGACCCGCCTTACTTCCTCATCCCTCCCTATAACAGGGTCGAGTTTGCCCTTCCGGGCCTCTTCGGTAAGGTCCCTGCAGTATCTTTGTAATGCCTGATACTTCTCCTCCGGGGCTTGATCGGTTACCCTCTGTGAACCGCGCATATCCTTTAAGACGGTGTATATTTTATCCTTTGTGACACCATAATCTTTTAATATCCGTGAAGCAGGGCTTTCGTTTACATCGGTAATGCCTATAAGGAGATGCTCTGTACTTACATATTCGTCCTTTAGTCTTTCTGCTTCGTTAAATGCTATGTCAATTGCTTGTTTAAGGTGAGGGGATATATAGACCTGTGCGGCGCCTTCTATCTGAGGCAGCTTCTTGAATTCCCTCTCCAGGTCGTTCATTATGTAATTAGTGTTCGCCCCCAGCTTATCAAGGATAGGTTTTACTATTCCCTCTTTCTGAGACACAAGGCCGTAAAGAAGGTGTTCATTTTCTATCATTTGATTTCTGTTCGCTTCGGCCCGTTTCTGGGCATCAGCTATGGCCTCCTGGGCCTTTATCGTTAATTTATCCCAGTTCATATTTCACCCCATAATTAAATTAGCGTATAGCGTATAGCAAGAATATACCGGTTTTCCCTCTACGCCTGTCCTCGCGTAGCGGGGGCTCCACGCTCTATACTCTCCACTATCAGCTAATCGTTGTTATTTATTATAATCATTATTTTCGCAAAATCAATTACCGGCAACTCATTATTATCGCTTGATATTATTTGCAGGATTGGCTATAAAGTAGATATTTGTATGTATTTGTAAGCTAAAAGGGGGAAATAATCAGATGGGTAAAATCAGTAAAACCATATGGACCGTCGTTTTATGTTTGACGTGTATATTTTTGATTTCTACCTGCTCATCAAACAGCGATAATTCTTTGGACAGGGTAAATAAGGCCGGTTACATGGGTTTCGGCATGAGTAGCGGCTATCCACCGTTCTGTTTTTATAATAATAGAACTGAATTGGTTGGATATGATGTCGATGTGGCAAATGAAATCGCAAAAAGGCTGGGCGTGCAACCGAAACTAATCGACACTGAGTGGAAAGACATCATCAACAATTTGAATGCAGGGGTATATGATGGTATTGTCAGTAGCATGTCTGTCACCGATGAACGGATGGTGTTGGTAAACTTCTCTATACCTTATTACTATAGTAAATCTGTTCTTGTGGTTAGTAAGGATGCGCCATATAAGTCTCATGCAGATATGAAAGGAAAAATCATTGGTGTTGAGGCAGGGACGATGTTTGAAAGTGATGCCAAAAGAATGGGAGAAGTCAATATCCGTACCTTTAATACCAGTGATCAGGCCCTTTTGGCGCTTCACAATAAGCTTATAGATGGTGTAATTACGGACGAAATAGTAGCCAATTATGTTGCCGGCACAAAGAAATTCAACTTAGAACCATTGAGTGAGCCTCTCCGCAGGGATAAAATTGCTGTGGCCCTCCGCAAAGGAGATAATGCCTTACTTAAAAAGGTGAATGAAATCCTGAAGGCTATGCAGGAAGACGGTACCCTGAGAAACCTGTCTGCAAAAATAATTAAAAACAAGTATAAGTGATTCCTTGCTTCTGTCCCCGCAGTTTTTGACAACATTCCTCTGGTGTGCTATGTATTAGCCATGAAAGTCGAATGTGACGGTAAGACGCTCGAATATGACAAACCCATGGCAATCTATAGGCTGATGGAACATCTTTCGCTGAACAGGGAGACCCATCTTGCCATGGTTAACAACCGGCTTGTTACGGAAGATTACAGGGCAGGCAAAGATGATGCGGTAAAATTCATAAAGGTGGTATCGGGCGGTTGAAGTGCAGGGTATGCGGCGAACCGGCAAGTATCAGCTTGAAGGCGTATAGTACCGCACTTTGTGCACCTGATTTTATCTCTTTTTTAGAAAACAGAACCCTTACTACCATTAAAAAATATCACCTCATTGAAGAAGGCGAAAAACCAATTGTAGCCGTATCGGGTGGAAAAGACAGTCTTTCCATCTGGTCTATGCTGAACAAACTCGGTTATCCTGCCGATGGTATTTATATCCATCTCGGAATAGGGGATTATTCGGATATTTCGCTTTCCAGGATAATAAAAATGGCCGATTTACTGAAAAGAAAGGTCTATACCTTCAATCTCCGCAACATCCTCGGGAAGGGCATCGATGAACTTGCAAAGGCCATGAGGAGGGTGCCATGCTCCGCCTGCGGCATGATAAAACGTTATGTCATGAACAGGATATGTATGGACAAAGGCTATACAACGCTCATTACAGGTCATAATATTGATGATGAAGCCTCTGCGCTCTTCGGAAATATGCTTTACTGGAAAGAAGAATATCTTGGAAAAAAGAACCTGGTGCTGGAAGGCAGGGAAGGGCACCTATCCAAAAAGGTGAAGCCCTTCTTTTTGTGTTCTGAGAGAGAGATTGCCGCCTATGCCATTTTGAACAATATAGACTATATCCATGACGAATGCCCTTTTTCTGTTGGCGCCAAGACATTGATATATAAAGGAATATTGAACAAACTTGAAGAATCTTCACCAGGAACAAAGATACAGTTCATAAAAGGATACTTAAAAACTTTTGCCGCCCATAAAAACGAAGACAGTAAAAGTGCTGAGAATTTTTGTTCAAAATGCGGGTATCCAACATATGGCGATATATGTAATTTCTGTAAGGTTATTGAACGGTTAAATATTGAAGGCCATATTCATTTCGATGAATACAACGCTTCCAGCCTTGACAGCAGTGAACAGTTAGTGACATAATTCTCCTATGGGCATGATAGACGGTTTCACAAACCTCATATTCAACGTTTATGAAGCATTTACTGTAGCTCTCTTCATAAAACACAGGGAAAATTTAAGGTGTCTTTCATATGTCTCATTCGCAAACAGTTTTGATAAAAATAGAAGTATTCCTATTGACGGGTCCCTGCCGGGGTGGGTTATGAAACACAATGAGCCGCTCATTATCCCTAATTTTGATAAGGATGAAGGCACACTCGGCTATTATGGGAATTCTGAAGGGATTAAATCTTTCATGGGGTTTCCCATGGAGGACGAAGGCGTTATAATCGTTGACAGCAAGAAAAAATGGGTTTTTACGGATAAAGAAAAGAAGATCCTCAGCTCTTTTGTCACCGCCATTCATGAAGAGATTGAGAATGAAAAACGTTTTTTCGATATGGAGGAGAAGCTCGATGAGCTTAATACGGAAAGAAGAATCTTAAACCTCTTCAACGAGCTCAATCAGTCAAAGATATCTGCAAATGAAGTATTTAAAGAATGTATCAATTTTTCCCATGCTGATTTTTGTTTTGTTGGTATTGAAAAGAACGGGAGAATGTTTGTTCATGATGTTTTTGGAGTCGATAGCAACGAATATATCAAAAGAGAATGTCCGGCGGGGAGCAGCATAGCCTCTGTGGTTATGGAAGGAGAGAGAGAGCTTTTACTGCCCCACAGCAGCAGATTTCTCAGGGAAAAACCTTTATTTTTTCCCGGAGAAATGGTGAGGGCAAAACAATTCTTTGGCTTTCCTTTGATTACCGACGACATGACCTTCGGTATGGTTGGTTTTGTTTCCTTATCGGACAATAACTTGAAAGAACAGTCCATAGGTTTTTTAAGAAATATCTCCACCCTTCTGTCATTATATTACTCATCATTGTGGATGAGGGAAAACCTGGAAAAGTTAAAGGATTTTGAGCCGGTAACCGATGCGCTTCAGTTCCCGGTTTTTCTTGAAATTTCAGATAAAATAATAAAAAAGTCTGAGAAATTTTCACTGTTATCAATAAAACTTTCCGGTATAAAGGCTTGTAACAAACACATGGGCCTTGATTTTACAAATAAGCTCCTTAAAAAAGTATTTCATATTATAAGGAATTGTGCGGGTACCCGTGCCTATATTGCACGAAAAAGGGGAGGGCACTTCTCCGTTTTGCTTAAGGACAGCGATGTAACGGAAATAAACAGTATCCTGAGGGTTTTACATTACAGTATTGCCAAGGGTCTCGCAGAAGAAAAAGTGGATAATATAATGAATGACGCAGAGATTGGAATATCCAGTTTTCCGGAGGATAGTACAGACATCTGGGGACTTTTAGATAAGGCGGGTCATAAGAAAATTAATTTTCAAAAATAAATAAAAAAAAGGAGGGGACATGGATTTTTTCAGTAAATTGTTTGGATTTTTCTCCACCCATCTTGCTATGGATCTTGGTACTGCAAACACGCTCATATACATGAAAGGGGAGGGTATTATACTCAATGAGCCATCGGTGGTAGCAATCGACAATAATAACGGGAAGGTTATAGCGGTAGGAAAGGAGGCGAAGGAATATATTGGAAGGACGCCCCCGAATATCAGTGCTATCAGACCCCTTAAGGACGGAGTTATTGCCGATTTTGATGTTACAAAGGCCATGATAAAATATTTTCTCACCGTTGTGAGGAGGGACAGGAAGATTTCAAAGCCTAAAATGGTGGTAGGCGTGCCGTCAGGGATTACACAGGTTGAAAAGAAGGCGGTTGTGGATGCCTGTTTCCAGGTTGGTATCAGAGACGTGTTCCTTATCGAAGAACCCATGGCCGCAGCCATTGGCTCAGATCTGCCCATAGAGCTGCCGAAGGGGAATATGGTTATTGATATCGGCGGCGGTACAACAGAGGTAGCCATAATCAGCCTTTCAGCTACCGCTTACAGCGAATCCTTGCGGGTTGCGGGAGATGAGCTTGATGAATCAATTGTCAGATACCTTCAGAAAAAGCATCAGGTCGCAATCGGGTATAGTGCTTCAGAAAGGATAAAGATAGAAGCCGCCTCTGTATACCCAACGGATTTTCAGGGAGGCCCGATCAGCATTGTAGGCAAGGATATGATTACCGGCATACCGAAAAACCTGAAGATAGCGAGAGAGGAAGTGAGAGAGGCTATTGAAGAGCCTGTATTGGCAATCATTGACGCCATCAGAAGGGCTCTCGAAAAGTTACCTCCCGAGTTTGTCTCCGATTTGGACGAAACCGGTATGATATTAACAGGCGGCGGTGCCCTGCTAAAAGGCCTTGGTCAGCGGATTGAGGCGGAGACAGGTGTCAGGGTGCGCGTTATTGATGATCCGCTCTTTTCTGTTGTCTTAGGTGCAGGCAGAGCCCTTGAAGATATGGGAAGGTATAAGAAGGTATTTATTAATTAAAGGGGTCGAGTGATTTAAAAACACATGACCCCTTGAACCTGTTTTCAGCTATTAGCTATCAGTACGCAGGCTAAAGCCTGTGGCTACCTGACACCTGCTATCAACTATCAGGAAGTTCCTGACCCTTGAACCCTCGACCCCTGCTTTTAATAGTCCGACACCTGCCACTCATCATAGGTGTTGCCGTTCAGTTCTGAAATAAACCGCGACGGTTTCATAATGATATGGCCTATCTGCCTGTCGTAGATGAGGAGTGGGTAACAGAGATACAATTCATCCATTGCCCTCGTTGTGGCAACATAGAACAACCTTCGTTCCTCTTCGATATTTCCTTCATCCACGGCCTTTGGGTTAGGGAACCGCCCTTCGGCGCACCATACTATAAAGACCGCCTTCCATTCCAGTCCTTTTGCCTGATGGACAGTGCTCAGAATGACTTTCTCGTCTTCTCTGCCTGCGGCTACAATCTCTTCACCGCTTACACCGCTCATCAAGGAGAGCTCACTCAGGAAAGATTCCAGATCATTGTATTTTGAGGAAAAATCTATTAACTGGCCAATATCTTCGAGTCTTGAATCGTAATTAGGGTAGTTGCTTTTCAGATACTCCGCATACCCATGTTTTAATACAGCGGAAATCATATCCGATAGTGCGTCGGCTTCGTGTAGTCCCTGGAGTTCTTTAAATAATCGTGACCATATTTCAACATTTTCTTTCAGGACATTTTTAAATTTATCCCCGATCCTTTTTGAGACGAATTCATCAACAGGATTTCCGGTGGATTTTATATATTCATATATGTAGTCAGCCGTTCTCTTTCCTACACGAGGAAATATCTTCAGCATTCTCTTCCATGAGACTTCATCGTTTGCATTAACCATAACCCTCAAGAACGAAACAACATCCTTGATATGGGCCTGTTCAAAAAAACGGAGCCCGCTCCTTATTTCAAACGGTATATCTCTCCTGGTAAACTCCATCTGAAGTTCCATGGAATGATAGTGTGCCCTGTACAGGACTGCGATATCATTAAGCGGGACGCCTTCGTCTCTAAGTTCCAGAACCCTCTGTGCCACAAATTCTGCCTGTTGCATCACGTCCCGCAGATTTGTAACAACGGGTATTAATCCACTTTTCCGTATGCTTCGCAGCTCTTTCGAGAATTGTTTTTGATTTATGGATATGGTGTTATTAGCCAGTTTCAGGATTTCAGGGGTACTTCTGTAATTGGTTTCAAGTTTAAAAACCTTTGCTTCCTCATATTTTTTCGGGAATTCGAGAATGTTTTCAAAATTTGCACCGCGAAAGGAATAAATACTCTGGGCATCATCCCCCACCACCATGACATTTCTGTTGATAAGTCCCATAAAATCAACAATTTCTGCCTGGATTTTATTGGTATCCTGATATTCGTCCACGAGGATATGGGGGAAGGCGATTGCGTAAAACTTCCTCAACTCCTCGTTTTCAAGTAACATTTTGTGCCAGTAAAAGAGAAGGTCATCGAAATCCATTGAGTTCGTTATTTTCTTTTTTTCTATGTACTTCTTGTGAATCATGGAAATTTCATCGATGAGATCTAAAAAATAAGGGAACCTTTCCTTTATTCCTTCTTCGACATTTTTCATTGTATTAATGGAATAGCTAAATATCTCTTTGAGCACCGTGCCCTTTGGAAACCTCCGCTCTTTTTTGTCTATTTTGGATGCTTTTACGGCGAGCTCTATGAGGTCTTTTGCATCCTCATTGTCGAGGATCGTGAAGTTCCTGGTAAAGCCGAAAAGGTCGCTGTGACGCCGCAAGATCATATTACCTATGTGGTGAAATGTTCCGCCATAGATGTAGCGGGTATCTGTTTTAACGAGATGTTCAACCCTGTGGAGCATCTCACGGGCTGCTTTATTTGTAAATGTGAGAAGCAGAATATTGTTAGGCGATATACCCATTTCAAGGAGTCTGGCTACCCTGTATGTAACGACCCTCGTTTTTCCGCTCCCGGCGCCTGCTATAACAAGGATGGGGCCGTTACCGCTCAAAACTACATTTAATTGTTCCTTGTTGAGTTCTTTTTCATATTCAATAAGGGGGGTTTTCGGGGATGTATCCCTGTGAAGCGTGTACCGTTTCATCGGGCTAAATTATGCGTTATGTCATACTCCATGTCAAGAAAGGATTGGATAAAACCCAATTGTGACATGTTTATATCTTAGAATTTATCTTTAACACCTGTTTTGAGCATGCAGTTTTGTTTTATGACATGTCGGGAGGATTAAATCATGCGAAGTAACGTCCTTGTTGACTTTCCGACGATTTTGGCGATTGCTCTAACTGTTAGAGCAATTTCATCCGGCAGGTCTTCGGGTCTCCGGTTATAGTTTCTGCCTGTATCGTGCCCGGTCAGTTTCATGGAATTTTTTTTGCCGCCCGCCCTCCCATCCAGCCATTATATCCTTCGCTACTGTAAAAAATACTGCTATACAATTATTGAATAGCAAACAAGTGAACAATATCAATCTGTTACGGGTAACTGATAAGTGTATAGAATCTTATCAGTAAGTCAAAGCCTTGTCTATCCTTGATCTACGGGCTTGAGTGATAAGTTTCTTTATAGCCGCGTAACCATATCCGATACCCCTCAAATCCCTATCTCACTGAAATTACAAGGAAGTTGGTCAGTGGCATCCTTATTGCTCTATATTGTAATATGAATTACAACAAATACTAACAAAAGGAGCCACAATCATGTATGCAAGAGCAACGGAAAAGAAAGTGTTACTCATTGACGATGAGCCATCTTTGAGAAGAAGTGTTTCGATGGGTCTCATGCAGCAGGGTTATCAGACAGAACCTTGCGAGAACGGCATGAAGGCACTCCAGGCCCTGGAAATGTTCAAGAGAAAGAAAATCCCTCTGGACTATGCAATTGTGGACATAAAACTGCCCGATATCGACGGCTTGAAGCTCCTGAAGGTGATCAAATTCAATTATCCGAATCTCCCGGTTATTGTGATTACCGGGTACGGCAGTGAAGCAACCCGTGAGGAAGCCACGACCCAGCATGCAGATGCCTACCTGGAGAAGCCGTTCAGCATGGATGACCTCGCCGGGGTCCTCTCCGGGATCAACATGGCGGGCGAGGAAAGCGCCGCCCCTGAGAGTACACCAACCGAATCCACCGCACTGGCCCAGTCTGTGAGCGCCTACGCCCTTCTGTCCCTCGACAGTTCCGCCAACCTGCTCAAGGTGTACAGGAAACTTTATTTTCAGGAAAATGTTCTGTACTGTGATGCCATCAGGGGTGACTTTGACATCGTCCTGCTCCTCCAGGCCCCCACGTTTGATAAGATCCAGGATGTACTGGAAAAAGAAGTAAAGAATATTGAAGGCGTGGCGGATGTGACGCTTCTCAATGTGGACTCACCGCTGTTTGGAGAAAACGTGGTAAACATTATGAGTTCTGTGGACAAAGCCCTTGGCAGGGACAAAGAGGAAGGCGAAGTCTATACGAGTCAGCCCGTGAGAATCAGGGCATCTTCCTACGTGATGCTTGAGATTGAGAAGGAAAAACTTGAAGCCATCTATCCGGTCCTCTACTTCAATGACCAGGTTGTATATTGTGACTACGTGAGAGGCAAATATGACATTGTCCTCCTCATGAAAGGCACAAGCTTCAGCGAAATCGACAACACCATAAAGAATAAATTCAAGCCCCTCGACGGCGTCCTGAGAATCAAGGAATGGCCGATCATCACCATGTTTGAGTAAAACCGTGCAGTCCATGTATGGTGAACGACATCGATAATCAGGGAGAATAGATATGCTACAGAAGGAAGAGATTAGAAAAGAAAATACGGGCAGCCAGTTTTACGACTTCAAGATGGAGTTGTGGAAGTACCAGGGCGAAAAGGGAGCGCTTATACCGCTCCTTCAGTCCGCCCAGGAGGCGTACGGTTATATACCGGAGTCGGCCATTGACCATATCAGCGAGGTGGTGGAGATTCCGGGGGCCGAGATCTATGGGGTTATCACCTTTTACTCCCAGTTCCGCCTGAAACCTATGGGTAAGAACATCATCAAGATGTGTGACGGGACTGCCTGTCACGTGAACGCCTCTAACGGCATCTTGAGGGCCCTGGAAGATGAGCTTCAGATCGGAAATGATGAGACCACTGAGGATGGTCTCTTCACCCTGCAGAAGGTTGCCTGTCTCGGGTGCTGTTCCCTTTCCCCGGTTATTATGATAAACGACGATACCTTTGGACGGCTTACGCCCAAGAAGGTTAAGGAACTGCTCAAGGAGTTCAGAGCGAACGGAAATGCGTAGTCACCGTGGTTTTGTGTCAGGGAGATGTTTGGGACCTTCGAAAAAAGATGAGGAGAATGAGGATGAAAACAATTAAAGTCGGGCTTGGTACCTGCGGGGTATCCGCCGGCGGCGAAAAGACCTACGAAGCCATAAAGCATGAGATTGAGAAAGAGAATATCCAGGTGGTGTTGAAGGAAACCGGATGCAACGGCATGTGCTACCGTGAACCCTTGGTGGAAGTGATTGATGAGGAGAACCATTCGTTCCTGTACGGAGATGTTACCCCTGAAAAGGCAACGAGGATCATGACCGACCATGTACTCAAGAACATGCCTGTGAAGGAATGGATTGTTCAAAACTCCGGTCCCTCTCAGGACGATGCCTTTTTTCAGAAACAGCGGCGCATCGTATTGAGAAACTGTGGCATTATTGACCCGAATTCAATTGACGAATATATTGCTGCCGGAGGTTATAAGGCCATCCGAACAGTGATAAAAAAATATACGCCTGAGCAGGTCATTGATATCATGACCAGATCAGGCCTGAGAGGTCGGGGCGGTGGAGGATTTCTTACGGGTGTGAAGTGGAAATTCTGCCGCCAGGCGGAAGGGACATTGAAATACATTATCTGCAATGCTGACGAGGGAGACCCGGGTGCTTTCATGGACCGGTCCACCCTGGAGAGCGATCCCCACGCTGTGCTTGAGGGCATGATGGTCGGCGCCTATGCCATCGGCGCCGAGGAAGGATACATTTATGTGCGCGCAGAATATCCAAAGGCGGTTGCCCGGTTGAAACACTCGATCAGGGAGGCGCTGGCACGAGGGTTCCTCGGCAAGAACATCTTTGGCTCTTCTGTTAATTTTTCCATAAAGATCAAGGAAGGCGCCGGGGCCTTTGTGTGCGGAGAGGAAACGGCCCTTATTGCGTCCATCGAAGGCAAACGGGGTATGCCCCGGTTTAGACCTCCTTTCCCTGCCAACAAGGGATTATGGGATAGGCCTACCAATATTAACAACGTGGAAACCTTCGCCAATATTCCCTGGATCATCATGAACGGGGCTGAGGCCTTCGCTTCCATGGGCACGGAAAACAGCAAAGGCACCAAGGTATTTGCCCTGGCGGGAAAGATTAAGCGGGGCGGACTCGCAGAAGTACCCATGGGCATTACCATAAATGAGATTGTGTACGACATAGGGGGCGGCATCAAGGGAGGAAAGAAGTTTAAGGCTGTACAGATGGGCGGACCATCGGGCGGATGTATCCCTGCCTCCATGGGTGACCTCCAGATCGACTACCAGCAGATCAACAAGACGGGCGCCATCATGGGCTCCGGCGGTCTTGTGGTTTTGGATGAGACCACCTGCATGGTGGAAATGGCCAAGTTCTTCCTTTCCTTTACCCAGGAAGAATCATGCGGTAAATGCACCTTCTGCAGAATAGGCACCAAGCGGATGCTCGAGATCCTCGAGAGGATCACCGATGGAAACGGCCGCGAAGGCGACGTGGAACTCCTCCAGCATCTCGCGTATCAGATACGGAATAATACTATTTGCGGGCTTGGGCAGACAGCTCCCAACCCTGTGCTCACTACGCTCAAGTACTTCCCTGAGGAGTATGAGGCCCATATCCGGGATAAGAAATGTCCTGCCCATAGTTGTGCGCCTCTGCTTACCTATTCCATACAGGCCGATGCGTGCAAGGGGTGTACCCTTTGTGCCAAGGCGTGTCCGGTGGAAGCAATAAGCGGCGAGAAGAAAAAGGTTCATGAGATTAATGTGGCGATCTGCATAAAGTGCGGCAAGTGCTTCGAGACCTGCAAGTTCAGCGCAGTGCTAAAAAACTAAATGGAGAATCAAGTATGGCGGATACAGTGAAACTTACAATAAATGGAAAAGCATATACGGCGAGTCCAGGACAGATGATTCTTGAAGTGGTCCGGGCCAACAATATTGACGATATTCCGACCCTTTGCTATGACCCCCGTCTCCCGCCTTATGGCTCGTGCTATCTGTGCGTGGTTGAACAGGAAGGGCTCGAGAAGCTGATTCCATCCTGTTCGAGCCCTGTGGCCGACGGGATGGTGATCCATACAAACAATGACAGGATCAGGGAATCGCGCAAGACGGCTCTCGAGCTCCTCCTTTCAAACCATTACGCCGACTGTCTTGGGCCTTGCACCCAGACATGCCCGGCCGGGGTTGACGTACAGGGCTACATCGCCCTTGTGGCCATGGGAAGGAACAGAGAGGCAGTGAAGCTGATAAAAGAGAAGAACCCGTTGCCCCTGGTCTGCGGCAGAGTCTGTGTGAGGGAGTGCGAAACCGCGTGTCGGAGAAATTCCGTCGATGACCGGGTGGGCATCGATTATCTGAAGCGGTATGCCACTGATATCGACATCGACGATCCCTGGATGCCCGAGGTTGCCCCATGGAACGGAAAGAAGGCGGCAGTGGTGGGCGGTGGTCCCGCCGGTCTTACCTGTGCCTATTATCTTGCGGTCAAGGGTTATAAGGTCATCATTTTTGAGAAATCACCCCATCTGGGCGGCATGCTTCGTTACGGCATACCGGAATACCGCCTGCCCAAGGCGCTGCTCGACCGGGAGATCCAGTGCATACTCGACCTCGGTGTTGAGGCAAAGAGGAATACGGTGTTGGGAGAGGATTTCACCATAAAGTCCCTCAAGGATGAGGGGTTTGATGCGATATTCCTTTCCATCGGAGCCCAGAAGGCCAAGACTATGGGACTTGCGGGCGAAGAAGCGACGCCGGGCGTCATCGGTGGTGCCGACTATCTCCGGGCCATGCAGGATGAGAGTCCTCCCAAGGTATACGGGAGAGTAGTTGTGGTTGGCGGTGGCAATACTGCCATCGATGCGGCGAGGACAGCCCTGAGGACCGGTGCGGATAAAGTGACGCTTCTCTATCGGCGGACCAAGAAAGAGATGCCTGCTCACGAGATGGAGATAGATGCTGCCCTTGAAGAGGGAGCGGAACTCGTATCCCTGTCTGCTCCCGAAGGAATCGTGACAAAGGGCGGCCGGCTCAGCGCTCTCACCTGTATCCGCATGGAGCTTGGCGAACCGGACGCAAGCGGCCGGAGAAGTCCTGTGCCCGTAAAGGGCTCTGAATACGAGCTCACATGTGACTTCGCGATTTCCGCTATCGGTCAGAATATCGATCTTGGGCAGATTAATGCGGACGGACAGCTCAAGACAACACGTTGGGATGGTACGGTGGTGAAAGAGGGTACCTTTGAAACCTCCATACCGGGTGTTTTTGCAGGCGGTGACGGCATGACAGGCCCGGCAGTGGCCATCGATGCCATCGCTCACGGACGGTTCGCTGCCCTGTGTATGGATCAGTACATGCAGACCGGGAAGATGATCCCTGTGGCCAGGGGTTTTGTGAGCAGGAAGGATAGCTTCGGCAGTATTCCCGAGATTGAGTTCGCCCAGTACAAAAAACTGGAAAAAGAGAAGATGGACGAACTGCCGGTGCTCCAGAGAATCAAGAACCAGGACGAGGTGGAAACCGGGTTTACTCGGCTCCAGGCCGAAAACGAGGCAGCACGCTGTCTTGAATGTGGCTGCTCGGACTATTTCGATTGTGACCTGAGGAAGCATGCGTCGGATTTTGGTGTTGAACTGAGCCACTTCCTGGGTGATGTAAGACGGTTTAAGGTAGATGCGGCACATCCCTTTATAAACCTTGATCCGAACAAATGTATCTCCTGCGGCCGGTGTGTGCGCACCTGTTCCGAGATCCTCAAGATTTCGGCCCTGGGCTTTGTGAACAGGGGCTTTAAGTCAGTGGTAAAACCTTCCATGGAAAAGAAGCTGCTCCAGACCAACTGCATTTCCTGCGGGAACTGTATTGCCGCCTGTCCGACCGGTGCCATCACTGAGAAACTGTCCTTCCGTAAACCCGGTCCATGGGATTCGGAGAAGGTTCCTTCGGTTTGTTCCTTCTGCTCCGTAGGATGCAACCTGAGCTACAGGGTTTTTCACGACCACTGCTTCACCGTGGAGAATGTAAACGGAAATTCCCACAACAAAGGGTTCCTCTGTGCAAAGGGGCGGTTCGGCTACCGGTATATGCTTGAGAAAGACCGGCTTATGAAGCCCATGATTAAGAAGAGGGGCAGACACTATGATGCGTCATGGGAAGAAGCCTTTGATTACGCCTCAGAGAGACTGAGCAATATCGTGAAGACCCACGGTCCCGACTCGGTGGCTGTGTTCGGGTCACCCCGGATGACGAATGAGGAGCTTTACCTGCTCCAGAAGTTTGCGAGAACGGGACTCAAAACCAATAACATTGGAAGTTTCAGTAATCTCATCAACGGGGCGGAGCAGGACTGTCTTGACGACATGTTCGGTATTACCACATCCACGGCGACCATGGATGATCTCGCTGCCGCCGACGTGATCCTGATCATTAATGCAGACCTTTCTGAAGACAACCTTATTGCGGAACTGAAGATAAAGGCCGCACAGAAGAACGGTGCCCGCCTCATCACCGTACACTCTGCCGAGATGGAGCTTAACAAATTTGCAGATTTGTGGATAGATTCGAAGCGCGGCACGAACACGGGACTCATCAATTTCCTTTCCAAGGCAGTCCTGGATCGGGGGCTATCAGACAAGGGCTTTATTGATAAGAGGACGGAAGGGTATGAAGAGTTCAAGGCCTCGATCTCGGGTTTCAACATGAATGCCATCTCGGAAGTCACCGGGGTGAATAATAGCAAACTCCAACAGTTTTGTGATCTCATTGCAAGGCCGAAACTGAACCTCGTGGTAGTCTACAGCATCGATTCTCTGTGGGAAAAGTCGAAGGATGACCTGAAGGCCATAGGAAACCTGATGATGTTGACGGGTCGGATTGGAAAAACGGGGAATGGTATCGTAGTGCTCAGGGATTTCGCGAACTCTCAAGGTCTCCTCGACATGGGTGTGGACCCTGGTTATCTTCCGGGGTACGTGAGCCACCGTGACAAAGAACAGATTGCCGCCCTCGGCAAGAAGTGGGGTACGGACCTGGCAGCCATTTTCAAACCCGTGGATCTCAAGGAAGCCATGGAGAAGGAGAAGATCAAGGCAGCCATCGTTTTCGGCGAGGACCCTTTTTACGTCACATCGAACTTCAAGCTAACAGGAGGGATTGAGTTTCTCCTTGTTATTGACTCTTTAATGACGACCACAGCTATGGAGGCGGATGTGGTTCTTCCGGCCTCTGTACCGGTTGAAACAGAGGGCTCTTACACTGCCTGTGACCGGAGAGTTCAGAGGATGGCCAGGGTTTTTGAGCCCCTGACAGGCATGGAGAACTGGCAGATAATCAAGAAGCTTGCCGAAAAACTGGGTACCAAAATGAGTTTCGCTGCGGTGAGCGGCATCGCCAAAGAGATTGAGAAGGTAGTCCCTTTCTACAAGGGCGTAGCCCCCGGTTCTTTCTGGGGCAAGGGATTTCTCGGGAAGGCTTTCATGACCCCAGGCGGAAAAGGGCGATTCAGCACGGTCTCCATGGATGCGTCACCTTGTAACATGGAGAAGAAACCATTTCTGTCCAGTGAAAACTATTTCAACGTAAAGATCAGAGCAAAGCTGACTAAATAGAAGGGGATGAAGTTCAGAGAAGGACAGGCGATCTTCCCATGAGTCCGCCTGTCCTTCTCTTTATTTATATGGTATAGTAAGAACGCTAAAATGTTCATGAAAATGTTCATGACTAAGGGAGGGTAAAGGGATGGGGCAGATCCGGGATGAACGGAGCATTGAAAAGGACTTGAAGAAACGGCTTCAGGAACTGGATTGTCTCTATAAAACAGGATTTGAGATAGAGTCGGATAATGATCTTGTGGAAATTTTGAGGAACATCACCACACATCTGGTTGCAGGCCTCAAGGTTCCGGAAAGCGCAGCATCGTCCATATGGTTTGACGGGGTTGAGCATTCCTCCAGGCCGCCAAATCGTGCACATATTGTGGAGTCCTTCAGCTCGGACATTGTGGTAGAAGGTCGAAAGCGTGGTGCTGTTGAGGTGTATTACAATAAGAAAGAACAGTTTCTTGAAGAAGAAAAAACACTGATAACCGAGATTGGGCGCAGACTGTCAAAGGCCATAGAGAGACGGGAACTCCATTCAAAGGTTCATTATAGCCTTCGTCACCTCGAGGAATTTATGGATGAGAAGACCGGGGAACTCGAAAAGTCCAAGAACCGTTACAAGAACTTCTTCACGGATGCGCCTATGCCCATGCTCATCTCCCGTCCTAACGGGGATATAACCAAAGCAAATCGAGCATTCTACAGGCTTTTCGACTATCCCGAGGACGGTTCCGTGCATCTCAGCTTTGTGCGGGACAAGCTCTACGAAAAGCCTGAGGTTCGCTCGGTGATCTTCGATACTCTGCACAAGGAGGGAAAGCTTGAAGATTTCGAAGTGACCCTTCTGGACAGGAACGGCAACCCGATTCCTGTCATTGCATCGTATATCTGGATTGATGTTGATGGAGAGTTGTGCGTCGAATCTGTGTATAAGGATTTGCGCATAAGGAAACAGCTTGAAAAGAAGCTCATAGAACAGAACGAAAACCTGGAAAGAAACGTCCGGGAGCGGACATTGGACCTGGAAAAACAGAAGGATCTCCTTATTAAAAAGAACCAGGAACTGATGACCCTGACAGAGAAGCTGCGGGAGAGCAAAACCAGGCTCCAGGTCCTTTTTAAGACTATCACCGACACTGTAACGGTAATCGACGGGGACTTTAACATCCTTATGTCCAACCAAAAGGCCATCGGAAACAGGGGGAAATGCTATAAAAAGGTCTTCGGCCAGGAGCACTCCTGCGAAGACTGCCTGGTCAGGCGAGTGCTTGAAGAGAAAACCTCCGTCACTTTTGAGAAGGTAATCGGTGGTGAATACTATCTTCTTCAGGCCTATCCCATCTTTAATTCCAGTGGCGAGGTGACGGGAGCCCTCGAGATTTCGCGGATCATCACAAAAGAGAAAAACATGGAGAGGCAACTCCTTCAGGCAGATAAGCTTGCTTCCCTGGGGCAACTTGTATCGGGTATAGCCCACGAGATTAATAACCCCAATACCTTCATCCGGGGAAACCTGCATATCATCCAGGAAGCCATGAATGATATCTTCCCTTTCCTTGACCAGGCCTATAAATCCAATCCTGATCTGAAGATCGCCCGTCTCAACTATGATATCTTCAGGCAGAATGTCCCGATCCTCATTGATGATATGGCTCAGGGGGCAAACCGTATCAAAGGCATCGTGGATGGGTTACGAAAATTTGCGAAGCGTGATGAGGGACTCCTCAATGAGAATGTAGAGCTCAATGCTATTACTGAAAGCTGCCTGCGCCTGGTAGACAACCAGATACGGAGAACCGCGGACGTGAAAGTAGAACTCGAGCCGAACGTTCCAACCATAACAGGGAACACTCAGAAGCTGCAGCAGGTGATTGTGAACATTCTGATCAATGCCTCTCAGGCCATCGAGAAATCAAAAGGAACAATCATCGTTACCTCGGAGTTTAATGATGGGGAGGTTGTTCTTCGGGTGCGAGACGACGGCAAAGGCATGGACGAGAAGACATTGAAACAGATGTTTGATCCTTTCTTTACCACCAAGAGACACCAGGGCGGAACGGGCCTCGGCCTTTCCATCGCTTACGGCATCATCAAAGAGCATAAGGGGAGAATAGATGTGGAGAGCAAGGTTGGGGTGGGGACTTCCTTCTGCATCTGCCTTCCCAGAAGCCCGGCGGAGGCTTGATGAACAGAATTTTGGTTATCGACGACGATCAGGCGGTGCTCAATTACTTGAATATCTTCCTGCTTCAGGCCGGGACCTTCGACGTGACAACCCTGAGCAATAGCACCAAGGCCTTCGATGTACTAAAGAGTAACCGCTACGATCTCCTCCTTCTCGATATGGATATGCCCGAGGTAACGGGTCTCGACATCCTCAAGAAGATTCAGGAGAACAGTATAGACGTGAAGACAGTGGTCCTGACGGGCATCGAGGACATTGAGCTCGCCGTGTCTGCTATGAAATTCGGTGCCATTGAGTACCTCATTAAACCCGTTGACAATGAGCGTCTCCTGGACCTTATCAATACAACACTGGAGAATCGGAATAACCAGAAAATGATCGACCGGGAAATCCCTATCTCGCCGGGTCTGAAATTCGGGGATGCCTTTAAAAATATTGTCACCCAGCATGATAAGATGAATACCATCTTCTCATCTGTTGAAAAGATGGCCCAGACGGACAGTAGTATCCTTATCTGGGGCGAGAGTGGCACGGGCAAGGAATTGATCGCCAGAGCCATCCACAAGATCAGTAAACGCCATATGGAAAGCTTCGTGGCCGTAAACGCGGGTGCCTTTGCCAACGAACTCTTCTCCTCTGAGTTCTTCGGCCATAACCAGGGCGCTTTTACGGGCGCTACGACCCTCAAACGGGGGTTGATCGAAGAGGCTGACAAAGGAACTCTCTTCCTGGACGAGATCGGTGAACTTGCCCTCCCGATCCAGGTCAAGCTTCTCAGGGTGTTACAGGAAGGAGAGTTCTTCCGCTTGGGTTCTACCAAGCACCAGAAGGTTGACGCGAGAATACTTGCTGCCACCAACAAGAATCTCCATGAGGAGATCAAGAAAGGAAACTTCAGGAAAGACCTTTTCTACCGTCTGAACATGAACTCCGTCTACCTGCCACCCTTGCGGGAGAGGAAAGGAGACATCCCTCTTCTCGCTTACCATTTTCTGAAGCGATTCTGCGTGGTCAATGAGAAAAAAATAGACAAGATATCGGATGCTGCGATGAAGCCCCTGACGCATCACGATTATCCCGGTAACGTCCGGGAACTCATGAATGTTATAAACAGCGCTGTGATTATCGAGTCTACAAATGAGATCAGAAAGAAGTCTCTCCCCAACTATTTTTTGGAAAGTGCTACGAACCTCGATGAAGGTTTTACCAATTTAACACTCAAATCCATGGCCGATGTAGAGAAGGATCACATCAGAAAAATACTTGGCTATACCGATGGAAACAAGAGCAAGGCCGCCCAAGTCCTTGGTATCTCAAGGATAACCCTCCTGTCGAAAGTGAAGAAATACAAGCTGGAATAATTGTCGAGATTATTTTTTTACTTTCATTGGTTTTTCGCAGCATACAAGGTCACACACCTTTGTGCAACCGCATGCTGTATCAACTGCGACAACCAACCCGCATACCTTACAACTGTATTTTGTTCCTTTTTTCATAGCTGACTTAGCCGCCGCGGGTGCTGCTTTCTTGGCCGGCTTAACTGCTGCTTTCTTGGCCGGCTTAACTGCTGCTTTTACGGCTACTTTTTTTGCTGCAACTTCTTTTGGCTTTACGGCTGTTTTTTTAGCAGCCTTTGGTTTCGTTTCAGCTTTCTTTGGAGTTGTTTTTGTGGCCATTACAATTTCCCCTTTTCGTTGTTTTTTAGGTGCTTCTTTTTATTGTATACAAATAAATTATTCTGTCAAGAAAAGTTTTAAAAATTACGCATTTTAAATGTGGCAGATACTGTTAAACGAGCATGCAGCGCATGCCTCATCATCGAAAGGCTTAAAGGGCTTCGATATGTCCATCATATCCCTTAAGACTGTTTTAAAGCCTTCCATATATTGTTCAATTACAGTTGCTCTGTTAGCGTCCCAGCTGCCCTTGAAAAGCATTTCTTCTTCGTTTGTCTTGAGCAAAATCAATATTGCTTTGATGCTGTTTAATGGAACTGAAAACGCTTTATGGAACAGATACACATATATCGGCAATTGGAGAGAGTTTACCTTTTTATGAATGTCATCAATTGACGTAAAATCGGTCTTTTCAATGATGTTCCGCGGGTATTGCTTTGAGCCTCCTGTCTTATAGTCTATGATTGTATATTCGCCATTGTCAGGATAAAAATCAATCCTGTCTATCCTTCCCCTGAAACTGACCGGAGTGCCGTCAGCGTCAATGACATTATTAATTGGCGCTTCGAGATGCTGGATTATAAATGGTCTTCCGGCATCCCTGATATTTTTTCGCAGAAAGGATTCCAGTTTATAGGCAGTAAGCCTTTTAAAAAGATAATAATCGCCGGTGACCACTTTATCCTTAAAGCGTTCTTCTATTACGGTGTACATTTTGTCCAGGATATCCTTAAATGCTATGCCGGTCATATCTCTATTTTTAAACATCTCAAATGTATCGTGGAGGATGCGATGTATAATAGTGCCCCTGTCTAATGCATCAATGTCGTCGGATATCCCCTTTTTTTGTTCAAAATTGAGAATGTGCTTGTAATAGAATAGCACCGGGCAGAGGATAAAGTCGTCAACAGACGAAGGAGAGTATGTTTTGTTTTTAAGTCGCCCGATGATGCTGCCCGTCTTTTTAAACTCAGGCAGGATCTCTCTGGATTTCAGGTTGATTTTACATTGTGATCGCTCAACAGGTATTGCATTGAGGGTTTTTGTACGCTTTTCTTCTTCCCAGAGGATTTGTTCGATATACCTGCTTCTCTGTTTGTTTTCTGAGTCTATGTATAACAAATGAATGTCTTTCGCTGAGTTTATTAAACGATAAAAGTGGTATCTGTATATTTCTTCGTTATATTCAGGAGTAGGTATACCGAGTATTTCATAGACGCCGAGCGGTACAAGGGGGTCGATCCTTTTTGGCTGAGGCATGACCCCTTCATTGACATCGGGCATAATCACCGTATCAAAGAATAGGTTTCTCGTTTCAAGCATCCCGATAATTTCGAGTTCTTCTATGGGTCGTGTATCAAACGGCAGGTCGATTGTTTTGAGCCAATTGATGGTAAAATCATACAATGCCTTTTTGTTCTCTTTGGTGTCAAAAGAAAATATCTCCCTGCAAAACCTTGCCTGTTTCAGGTTCTCCAGGAACTTGAATGCTGTTTTAAATATTTCCCCGGATAGAATGTAAGAACGTATGGGCGTGCGGTTGAGGATATACTCAAGCACTTCTTCAACCCTTTCAACGATTTCGTATAAATTCTTGACATCCTCAAGGTTTCTGAAAAAAATCCTGTGGATTTCGTTGAGGGATTTATTAGTTGCGAGTTCACACTCTGTCTCGATTTCTTCCAGTGTTGCAAAAGGTTTTCCAGATACGCCTGTTTCAAAGGTTTCGCCTTTCAGGGATTTTTCTATATGTAAAAAAATCCCCCTTATATCAGCATCCAGATTGAGGTTTTTTACAAAGGGGTTGAGAATGACATGGAGATAATCTTTTGTAGAATAGAATGTCTCTTTTCGTCTCGTCATCTGTGCATTGATTATGTTTTCAATCAAATCAAAGACAGATGTTCTCGCAAAGGGGTATCCCAGGGAGATATTGTATTTTTTGTCCGACCGGTCAACGGCGAAAGTCAATAATGGAAAAAGTGACTCTGACAGAGGAAGTACAACAGCAACCTTTTTCGATGTTACATCATGCAATATGTTGTGTATTTTCAATACTTCAGAATGGGTATCGAAGGCCGAATAGATTTTTACATGTTCCGGCTTTGAAACGGCACAGTCGATATTTTCGATTTCAGCACTAAAATGGGGAATCAATTTTTTCAGGATTTGCCACTCGTCGATATTGCCTTCAAAGATAATCTCCCCCTTGTCTTTCAACCAGACATTCCTGACAATCTCCCTTTCTGTGCCTGATAATGCAAACAAACCGGCAAAATATATCACCTCAAATTCATCAAGAGGCGCCTCACTGATTGCTTCAAGGGCGCTGAGATGTTTGTATCCATGTGTAAAACAGAAGTTTTTCCTTAATGCCTCATGGAATCTGTTTCTTATAATGCCAATGTTCATGAGGAGTTCGTTAACACTCTCCGGTACGTCATACCCTATTTTTGCATTGCCTTCCAAGGCATGTAACCTGCTGTTGGAGACGTTTTCAATGTCAAGCTGGTTGATAAAATCAAGGATATGCCTGCCCCAGTAGAAAAATTCACCGAAGCCTTTCTGTGCAAAGGAATGCTCATGAAAAATCTTCAACGATTGGACAACCTGATACAGTAGCCATACGGCATCGGCATATTCCATGTCAGTAAAATCGTAAAATTTCTTTCGTGTGATATAGTCGATGAATTCAGCAACAGAATAACAGCGTGGAGGGTAAAAAGGCTGAGTCTGACCTTCGGCAAAGGCTTTTTTAAGATAAAGGGAGGGTCTTTTTCCAGAAAAGACTATTGCTGTTTTTGACAGGGGCTTCCCGTTGCGGATAATAAATTTTTTTAGTTCCCCGATAAAATCAGCGCCAAATGGTATTGAATATATCTTTCTCATACGACCTTCACTTCACCGGTGTCTAAATACAGTACATATCTGTTTACAGTTTTATCGGGATACATTTTTTGCATAAGATCCCCATAGTGCATTATCTGCTCAATATGTTCCTGTAAATGTGTCTCGCCTGTCTTAAAGTCGATCACATCAATATGGTCATCCGCCATAAGGATTCTGTCAACCTTATAGGTATCGCCACGTGGATCAATTATTTCCTGCTCTGAATAAATAACACTGTTTTCTTCGGGCTGAAAGAATCGCTTAAATTGCGGGGTTGTGAAGATCCGGTAGATCATGTCTGTAACCATAGATTTGTGGCTATGAAAACCATATCGTGCAATTCCTGTAACGATGCACCTGTTGAGAAAGATGTCATAATCTTCTGGTAATTTTGATATGAGAGACAGGATGTAATGAATCACATCACCCTTTTTCTTTGCAAACAGGTTTTCAGGTGAAATCCCTCCGGGTTCTTCAACCTTTGCTTTGATATATCCCATCCATCCAATATCCTCACCCAGACCTTCAAAAAGCTGTCCCTTGTCCCTTGTCCCTTGTCCCTCGTCTCCTTTTCTTTCTGCTCTCCGTTCTCTGTCTTCTGCTGTTTTTCGCCCTATCTCCACCACGTTCCCATGAATATATCCTCTCAGCCCATCCAGACCAAAAAAATAGTCAATCAGATGGTTTTTCTGTCGGTTCGAATCGGTCAAGAAGACATAAAGTTCTTGTTCTGCACGTGTGCAGGCAACATATATGTTATTAAGTTCGTCAAGGATGTACTCTGCCCCCCTTTCATTATAAATTTCCTTCAGTTTCCGGGAATACTCAGTAAAATCTTTCTTGATGTACAAGAGTTTCATCTCATTATCTTTTTTTACAAAATACCTTGTTTTATCTCTGCTGTCTGAGGAGCCGTATGTGTTTAATTTCAAGAAAGGCAGGATTACAACAGGGAACTGAAGCCCTTTTGCCTTATGAATCGTCATTACCTTGACTGCGTTGTTTCCATCATTTGTTTTTAATGAGAAAGATTCTTCACTTTCCGAGTCATTCTTCCAGAATTCTAAAAAGCACGTAAGGTTGTTCTGCTGCAAACCTTCCTGTTCTTTTATTAATTCGCAGACATGGAGAAAATAAGCGTTGTCCTCGGGAAAATTGTTCAAAATTCCCCATTTTTTTAAAAAGAGCACGACAAAATCATAAAGTGGCAGGTAGCCGGAATTCCTGAAAAAATAGTCGAAATAATCATTCCAGATCCGGGGAAAATCTCTTTGAAACGCAAGGTAAAGGTGTTCAGACGGTTTGTTTATGCGCCCATGCGTAATAAGGCTTATGAGTTCATCTTTATGTAAACCTGTCTTTTTCTGAAAAATGTTTCCCAATAAAAAGCCCGTAATTGAGAGGTCATCATCGGGTGAATTGATGAACGTTAAAAAGTTTATCATCTCCTGTATAAGTGGATTATTCTTAACATTCACCGTGAGGTCGGATTCAACACTGATGTCCATTTCAAGAAGTGTCTTAACGATGAATCGTGCCTCCTCCTTTCTCCTCACAAGTATGGCAATCTCCGTATATTCAAAGGTGTTCCTCTCTCTCAGTTCCTCGATTAGTGCTTTAAATCTGGCCTTGATCAGTTCGTTTTTTTCATCTTTCAAAAACGTTTCTTTTGCATCACCGTTCATGTCTTCCTGAATGATCCTTTCCACGCGAACGTAACCTTTGCGGGCATGGCTGTCTATGAATTTTTGTGCCGATTCCATATAGGTTGAAGTAACCCTGTATGTTATATCTCCGGGGTTGTTTTCTTTGAGGTATTTGATGACAGCCCCTAAGTTATCAGGATCAAAAATAGTATTATTAAAAGATACAACATATTCCCCGCTTCTGTAGTTCCTGTCGAGCTTCAATTCATAAACAGGATAGGACTGGTATTGGGATGAGATTTCATCGACAAGCTCAGCTTTTCCGCCACGCCACCGGTAGATTGCCTGCTTTTTATCGCCAACGAGAAAGAGCGTACCGCCCTTGCTTAACGCCTCTTCTGCCAGTATCTCAATATTATTCCATTGCAGATGGTTCGTATCCTGAAATTCATCAATAAGAAAATGTGAATACCGCTCAGCAAGGGCATAGTAAATTTCAGGTATGAAATGTTCATCTTTGATGATTTTCTGCAATAAGGTATTCAATTGTTCGATGAGAATGAGTCGTTTGTGGTAGGTAATCTCTATCTGGAGCATTTGCTTGAAGAGTTCATAAATTTCTATATATGAGGCATATCTGGATTCTGAAAGGATCTCTATAAAGGATGAAAGTCCATTTTTTATGTCTCTCCATAATTTTTCACATTCCTCGGGGGCAGAGGCACTTTTTTTATTCAGAGATTCCTGGACAGTATCTCTTTTAAAATAGGCACTGATTTTAGACACATATTTATTAGAAACGGAAAATTGCTCGAGGGCCTTTAAAAAACCTGCGTTAGGTTTCATTTCAGACGTTGTGGAGAGGTATGCCTTTAATTTTGAAATATCCTTTTCTATCCCTGCTTGTATATCCTCCAGTGAAGCAGTATTCGTTGCGTATGCAAAACCGATATTTTCCTTTGTTTCTTCATTCCAGAGGCTCGAGATGGTCTCGCGTAGAAAATTCTTCGGGATCCAGTTGACGTTTTCCCCTTCCAGTTCAATGTAATTTTTGAGGAACCTGTCGAATTTTCCCCTTATGCTGTCATTCTCGAGGATTTTTTGAAGGCATTCCTGAAGTACGAAGTCTGTATAAGTCCCGGACTCGGTGGAGATATCAAAATCCGGCGACAGGTTTAATTTAAAGGCAGAGGCCTTCAGGGTAAGATTTACAAAGCTATCGATGGTACTGACATTAAAGTCATAGTAATTTTCAAGTAAATCCTCGAAATTTCTCTCAATAGCTTCTCTGATTAAGGGTTCAGGAGTTCGAGTCCCCGACTCCAGACTTTCCATTATTTCATCTATGGGTTTGCGCTGTGTACCTTCAAAGGGTATATCAAGGATTATCTTTTTCATCCAGTCTATGATCCGTGAGCGCATCTCTGCCGCAGCCTTATTCGTGAAGGTGATGGCAACGATATTGGAAATGTGGGTCTTTATGGGTGACGGGGTAATCTTGTCGAGCAGTAGAAGCTGAAGGTATTTGAGCGCAAGGTTATATGTCTTCCCTGCGCCGGCAGAGGATTTGACTATCAGGATATGGGGTAACATCCAATCGTTTTTAATCACTTAAGTATATTTCTTTATTAAAGTAAACTATAGTTTCATAAATAACGAATATTTTTACAAGTAATATTTATAGATTACCCGGTATTTGTGATTTTGTATTACCAAACAAAAACCCCCGCTTTATGGGCGGGGGTATAGTAACTTCAGGCTTCTGTTGCATTAATAGTCTGCTTCCTGTGTGATGCCCGCAAGTATCCAGTTTCTATCACCGATTTTTCGTGTGAAAGTCCAGTATTCAAGGAATTTTACCGGGTCGGTTGAGTTGCCTGAAATAAGCTGGTTATTTGTATCATCTACGGTGTAGTCAAGGATATTTGCAAGGAATTTCACCGTTATATATTCTTCACCCTGATCCTGGACGGCGTCGACAATCTCAACCTGCCGCATGGCAATATTCTCAAGGCGGTTGATTTGTTTATTAGCTATATAATTATTAATATCGGTCTGAAAGGTGTTCAGCATCTGGGGTGTCAGAAGATTCCGGATGCTGCTCAGATCGCGCTTTGTCCAGCCGCTCTGGATTTTGAAGAAATTATCTTCTGCCAGTTCTTTAAACTTGTTGTCGTCAAAGGAAGGATCCATTTCCGTTATGTGGCGGAGGCCTTGAGAGACAGGGTCCCCTTGCTGTGGAGCCGGTTCGTATGCCGATTCCGGTGCAGGCTCGCTGTAAGTGTATGAAGGTGAATAGCCTGCTCCTGCTGCGCTCATTTGCATCTCCTCAGCCTTCCGTGCGCGATATTTTTTATAGATAAAATAGGCTATCCCTGCAATGACGAGCAGGATGATTATATCGCCAAAGCCAAAACCGCCTCCACCACCCCATCCACCGCCACCACCGGCATTACCGTGACCGCCGAATAGCATACTTCCAATCATCCCTCCCATGAGTCCACCACCAATTCCATAGAGGAGACTTCTCCCGAATGATGGTTGTGGTTGTTGAATAGGAGGAGGGGCTTGTGTTGTTGGCTGCTGAGTACGTTGCTGTGTGCTGCTTGGGGGTTGGGTTGGTGTTGTCCTCTGGTAGGTCCTGCTGCCGCTGCCAGATGTTCTTCCGCCGCCTGCACGCGCGAAGGCGATTGACTCCATTCCTACGAAGAGAAGAAAAAGGAAAACAACCGATATTACAAGCAAATTAAATTTATTTATTGAAACCTTTTTTAACATCCTGTTTCCTCCTGAATTATTTTCTGAATAACTATAGCGGTTTTTAAATACCATATCATTGTTTATGATGTCAAAACCAAATATGCATGGTATATTGTGCTTGATTTTAGGGTATCAGGTATATTATGAAGAATATTCGCATTATGAAACAAATATTGAAAACAGGAGAATAATAGTTATGTCAAATGTTGGTGTAGTAGGAATACAATGGGGAGATGAAGGTAAGGGGAAGATAATTGATATATTGAGCGGTTTTGCCGATGTAATTGTCCGGTTTCAGGGCGGGGCAAATGCCGGACATACAATAGTTGTTGACGGAAAAAAAGTAGTACTCCATTTGATCCCCTCAGGCATTCTTCATGAAGGGAAATACTGCATCATCGGTAACGGCGTCGTTCTGGACCCGGGCGTGCTGGAGCAGGAGATGAGTGAGCTTAAGTCCATTGGATATATGAAAGACGACAAGAAATTTATGATCAGCGGTTTGGCCCACGTTATCATGCCGTATCATAAAAAACTTGATTCATTGAAAGAGTCAAAAGTTAAAAAGAAGATAGGTACTACAGGAAGGGGGATAGGCCCTGCTTATGAAGATAAGGTGAGCAGATTAGGGATAAGGGTTATAGATCTCCTTGATAAAAAGGTATTTTCTGAAAAGGTTAAACAAAACCTTGAGATAAAAAATTTCATCATAAAGAAATACTATAAAGATGAGGGTTTCAAGGCGCGGGACGTAATCAAGGGGTTTGACGGTTACAGAAAACTCCTGAAAAAGTATACTGCCGATACAACAGAGTTTCTTCATAAAAGTATAGAAAGGGGCAAAAAAATACTTTTTGAAGGCGCTCAGGGAACATATCTTGACATCGATCATGGCACATATCCCTATGTTACTTCTTCCAATACCGTTTCTGGAAATATTGCATCAGGAAGCGGCGCACCACCAACATCTGTAGATTATATCCTGGGTATCTGCAAGGCCTATACGACAAGGGTAGGAGAGGGGCCTTTTCCCACAGAATTATCAGATGAAACCGGAGAGAGGATCAGGAAGATTGGTGGCGAATACGGCGCTACGACCGGAAGACCGAGGCGGTGCGGGTGGTTTGATGCAGTTATAGTCAGAAGGGCACTAAAGCTTAACGGGGCCAAAGGGTTGTGTATGATGAAACTCGATGTCCTTGACGAGTTTGAGAAGATCAGGATATGCGTCAGATACAAAATAGGCAAAAAGTTTTATTCTGAGCCACCAATGGCAACAAAGGCTTATTACGAGTGCGAACCTGTTTATGAAGATATTGATGGTTGGAACAGATCAACGAGAGGCGTTACAAAGTATGAAGACCTCCCGTTGAATGCAAAAAAATATCTTAAAAGGTTAGAGGAAGTTGTGGGGGTGAATATCGACATTATCTCTACAGGACCCGAAAGGGAAAGCACAATTATCCTGAAAAATCCCTTTGAATGAACGATGCACGATTCACTATAGCCATCAATTATATTGACTTTACACATTTTTTGAGTTTAGATTAGTGACTTTAAATTTATCCTATGGACGGAGGGAGGGAATGATGAATGCCAGCAGTTATTGTAAGAGAAGGAGAGTCCTTCGAAAGTGCCCTTAAAAGGTTTAAAAAACAATGCGAAAAGACAGGTATACTTTCTGAGATAAAGAAAAGAGAGCATTACGAAAAGCCAAGCGTCAAGAAGAAGAAAAAAATGCTTGCTGCTAAAAAGAGAGCATTAAAAAAACTGAAAAGGGTAATGGACAAGGGACTTTACTAATAATGGAATACAGATCCAGAATAGAAGAAGGTCTCAAGGTTTCTTTAAAACAAAGGGACAGCATAAGAGTGTCCATTTTACGGATGCTCTTAGCTGCCATCAAAAATAAAGAGGTTGAAAAGCTTCGGGCTTTATCTGAAGACGAGTTTTACGCTATTATCAAAACGTCGATAAAGCAACACATCGAATCTATCGAGAGCTTCAAAAAAGGAAACAGAACAGACCTTGCTCAGAAAGAGGAAAAGGAACTCGAAATCTTGAAGGAGTTTTTGCCTGCCCCTTTATCTGAGGAAGAACTTTTAAAAGAAATAGAAGAGGCAATAAAGTTACTGGAAGCAAAGAGCCAGAAGGATATGGGGAAAGTTATTAAATTCCTTATGGAAAAATATCCCGGGAGGACAGACGGAAAGGTGTTAAGCGGAACGGTGCTTAAAAGACTATCTTCTCAATAGATAGTCGCAAGCCCTCTATGGTTGATAAAACCTTATCATACCTCGATTATACAAAGCTACTCGAACTATTCAAAAATTTCTCTTCAATACAGTATGTTCATGAATTGATTTCTAGCCTTTGTCCCCTCGACAACAAAAGCGAGATGCTGGAAAGACAGGATAAAATTGAAGCCCTTCTTGAGGTATTGAGATGGGACGGGAATATTCCATTTTTGAATATCCCTGCTGCCATAAAAGACATTTTAAAACGGCTTCATATAAAAGATTCACTTCTTGAAGCCGGAGAATTTGTGGCAATTTCCAGTTTCCTCAGTGCTTGTGATGATATATCAAGATTTCTCAAAAAAGCTTACATGAAAAAACTTTTCATTGAACAGGCAATTCAAACAATAAAGCCTCTTCACCCTCTCCTTTCAAAAATATCGAAAACCATAAACAGTGAAGGTTTCATCGAAGATACTGCCTCTTATGAGCTATCCAGAATCAGATCCGACCTTTATGTTTATAAAGAAAGAATAAGGAAACAGCTCGAGAAGATGATGGAGAGAGAATCAATAACCCCTATTCTTCAGGATGTCTATATAGCTATGCGAAACGGGAGATACGTAATACCTCTGAAGCCTAATTTTAATCAGTTCATTCAAGGGATTGTTCACGACTATTCACACTCCTTGAAAACTTCTTTTGTTGAGCCCGTTGAATGCGTAGAACTGAATAACAATGTAAATATCCTTGAGAAAGAGGAAAAGGAAGAAGAAACAAGAATTCTGAAGGAATTGACTGAATATATCAGAAAATCTGTTAGCGACCTTGAAGCAAATCTCGAGGTTCTTTGTGAGTTGGATTTTTATCAGAGCCTCAGCCTCTTCAGCAAGAAGTTTGAATGCGTAAGGCCGGAAATATCTATTGATGAATCAATAGATATAAGGGATGCGAGAAATCCTTTTATTACCATGTCCAAAAAAGATCAGACAATTCCTGTAGATATACATATGGATAAAGAAAAGAATGCAATGATCATAAGTGGTCCGAATGCAGGCGGTAAAACAGCGGCACTGAAGACGGTAGGACTCTTGTCTCTCATGGCGCAAACCGGTTTATTCATCCCTGCATCCGGAAGGCCAAGACTTCCGGTCTTTTCCAAAATATTAGCAATTATCGGTGACGAACAGGACATCTCCATGGAGCTCTCAAGTTTTACCGCACATATGATGACGATTAAGGATATGTATAACAAAACAAAAGGTGGAGAACTTATCCTTATTGATGAAATTGGTGGCAATACAGAGCCGCAGGAGGCATCTGCATTATCAATGGGCATTATTGATACCTTTGTTGAGAAAGGCTGCAAAGTAATTGTCACTACCCACTTAAACCTTTTAAAGGCTTATGGATATACGAAACCCTTTGCTATAAATGCTTCTACTGCTTTTGATCCTGAAAGCATGAAACCCCTTTATAAGCTTTCTTATGGCATAGCAGGATACAGCAATGCCATCAATGTTGCTAGGAACATCGATATTCCAGGCGAGATTATCGAGAGAAGTTACGGATATATGGGGACGCAGGAACTTATGCTCAACGATCTTATAAGTGCGTTGGAAAGCGGAAAACAAAAAGTCGATGAGGAGAGAAAGGAGCTAAGCAGACTCCGGGAAGAATTTAAACGGAGGCTCTCTTTACTTAAACAGAAAAAGGATGAATATATAAAAAAAGTGGATGAAAGATGCAATAATAGACTGCTGGAACTGGAGATAGAATTAGAAGAAGTAAAGAAAGAGATTGCAAAAAAAGAAAAAGCGTCTATAAAGATAAGTAGGGAAAGATTGAGTGGTTTAAGGGATAAATATTTTAAAGAAGAAATTAAAAAACAGGATGATATTAAAATCGGTGATTATGTCAAAATAAGGACACTCGGAAGCAGTGGATATGTGGCAGATATTGATGAGGAGAGGGACATCTGCGAAATTGTAACAGGTAATGTGAGAACAAAGATTAATAGGGTTTTTGTAAGTAAGGCAATTAAAGAGCCCAAACAGGTTATTAATAATATAATAGAGTTAAATGTTGAGCGTATCAATGAGCCAGAATTGAATCTCATAGGCATGCGGGTAGAAGAAGCAATTGTGAGGCTTGATAAATTCATTGATACAGCCATTATTCAAGGTGTACCAAGGGCGAGAATTCTTCATGGAATCGGTACAGGCCGGTTGATGAAGGCGGTAAAAGAACACCTTTCTGATGCAAAATATGTCCGGCAGGTTAAAGGGGATGAGAAAAATATGGGCGTAACAATAGTAGAGTTTTTATGATGAATACGTTAGATGAGCTACTCGGAAAAATAAATATCTTAGATATTGTTTCCCAGTACGTTCAATTAAGAAAGACGGGAAGAAATTTTGTTGGATTATGCCCGTTTCACAAAGAAAAGACGCCTTCATTTACTGTAAGTATTGAAAAACAGATATATTATTGTTTTGGATGTAACGAAGGCGGGAATGCAATCAATTTTTTAATGAAGTATGATAATTTAACCTTCCAGGAGGCCATTGAAAACCTTGCGCGTCAATATGGTGTTAAGATTAAAAGAGAGAGCTCAAAGAGGGCCAGTTCTTTTGATGCGCTGGCAAAATTAGCCGATTACTACCATAACAATTTAAAGGCCTCTAAGTTTGCCCTTCAGTATCTCCTTGCCAGGGGAATCGATATAAAGATAGTTGAGGAATTTAAGCTGGGCTACAGCGAAAAATCGAGACAGAATATCAGTGTTTTTCTTAGAAATTCAGGGGTCCCCAATGATATTTTCATGAGTACCGGTATCGTGAGGGTGAAAGAGGGTGAAGCATACGACATATTCAGGGGCAGGGTGGTCATCCCTATTTTAGATGTGAATAAGAAAGTTATTGGTTTCGGAGGGAGAACAATCGAAAAGGATGGATTCCCCAAATATATAAATTCACCTGAATCGCCCGTGTTTTCGAAAGGTGTATCCTTATTTGGCATTGACAAAACACGGAAAAACATCTCAGAAAAGAATGAGGTTTTTATTGTTGAAGGATATTTTGATCTCATAGCCCTGTATATGAATGGCGTTAAAAACGTTGTCTCAACCCTTGGCACTTCCGTCACAGAGGGGCAGTTGTCTAAGCTCAGAAATTACACTGACAACATTACGTTAATGCTTGACGGCGATGAAGCGGGCATAAAGAGCGCTCTCCGGTTGATCGGACTCTTTTCTGAAATGGACATTAATGGGGCTATGGTTGTTTTACCTGACGGCCACGATCCTGACAGTTTTTTAAAAGCAAAAGGAGTTAATGGAATAAATGATGTAATAAAAGAAAAAAAGCCCATACTGGATTTTTACTTTGATTATTGTATGAATAAGTGGGGAATGGAAACAATTGAGAATAAACAGGTATTCATTAAATCGGTCATGCCCCACATACAAACTATAAGAGATGGTGTTAAAAAGAGACTTTACATTAAGCGTTTATCTGAATTAACAAACGTTGAAGAAAATTATTTTTGGGACAATATGAAAACAAATAACATTCCGGGTCAACCTGTAACCCGGAATAATTCATCAAATCAAATAGGGAGGAAGGTTGTAGGTGCTTTAATGAGTTGTCCCGGTATGTTTTCAATATTAAAAGAGAAGGAGGTGATGCATTATATTTCAGACATCAATATCAGGGAGATATTGCTTAAAATGTATGATTTTTTTGAAGACAAAGGGAGCCTTGAACTGAACTGTTTCGTTAATGTCCTTGATAAGGATGAGTTGAAGGATTTGGCCATCAATGGGGTTTTTGATGTGGCAGAATGTACAGAAGATGAATTGAAAATAATTTTACAGGATTATCTTAAGTATGTAGAAAAAAACTTTATAAAGGAAGAAGCAAAAAAGATTACAGAGAGTTTATCCGAGGCAGAAAAAAGGGGAGATGAGAAAGCAATTATTGAACTTCTTGAGAAAAAGAGGCAAATGCTGGTTTTTATGAAAACTAACCCATAAAGCGAGGTAAAGATGCCCGATAAAGTTAAGAGTTTTTTTTCTATTGATGAAAACTCAGACAACAAGGAACTTTATCTTTTTATTAAAACAAGCGGTAAATCGGAAAGCATTTTTGAAGATATTGAGTTATTTGATATTGAAGGTGGAACTGAAATTGGATTGCCTGATCCAGAAAAACTTGAAGAGGTCCTCGAACAAGAATTTGAAGGTTTTTATGATGACGAGCTAACAAATCCTATAAGACACTATATACGGGAAATGGGTGCTATGTCTTTACTCACGAGGGAGGGAGAGAAAGAAATTGCCATAAAAATGGAAGAGGCAAAAGAGGAGATTAAACAGATTATTCTATCTTTTCCTGGAACAGTTAGGGAGTTACTACATGTTCTCTCTTCTTTAAAAACATCAAGGACAAATATAAAGGATATAACTTTTGAAGTTGATGATGAAGAAGAGATAGAGATTGAACTGGAATTTCAGAAGGAAAGGGTGGTAACCCTTTTAGAACGTTTGAGAGATATTCACTTACAATATAAAACGAGCAACAATGGTGGTGTCAAAGAAGAATATTTAAAAAACATCAAATTGATTATTTCTGAAATTAACCTGAGCAATAAACTGATCGATAGGATAGTCTGGAAGATGAAAAGATATGTTGAAAGGATCTGTAAAATAGAAAGCGATTTGGAACAGTGCCGGAACCATAAGAATGAAGGTGTGGATAAAGAATTGGCTACAATTTTCAGGAGGCTGCACAGGATTGAGCAGGAAGTGGGGATTCCCACTGAGGAGCTTAAATATTGTTTGTGCAGAGTTGAGGATGCCGAAAGAAGATGGGTTTATGCCAAGAATGAACTGATTAAGGCGAATCTCAGGCTGGTGGTCAGTATCGCAAAGAGATATATAAACAGGGGACTCTCCCTCCTTGATCTTGTTCAGGAAGGCAACATTGGGTTAATGAAAGCAGTGGACAGGTTCGAATACAGGAGAGGCTACAAGTTCAGCACATATGCTACATGGTGGATAAGGCAGTCAATTACAAGGGCAATTGCTGACCAGGCGAGAACAATACGGATACCCGTTCATATGATTGAGACTATTAACAAGATAATTAAAGTTTCCAAAGAACTTGTTCAAGATTTAGGAAGAGAACCATTTCCCGATGAGATAGCCGAAAGGGTTGGTTTTCCCGTTGAAAAAGTGAGAAAGGTGTTGAGAATTACACGCGAACCAATTTCACTTGAAGCGCCCATAAATGATGACGAAGATACACACCTTGCTGATTTTATAGAAGATAAACATTCCAATACGCCACAGGATACGGCAATTTATGATGACCTTTACGAACAACTGAATAAAGTCCTTGCCACACTCACACCGAGGGAGGAAAAGGTTGTGCGGATGAGGTTTGGATTAGGTGAAAAATACGATCACACTCTAGAGGAGGTTGGACAGTTTTTTGATGTAACAAGAGAGAGGGTGAGGCAGATAGAAGCGAAGGCTCTGAAAAAACTGAAACATCCTGTAAGGGCAAAACGATTGAGGTGTTTTGTAGAAGCATAAAAATAGTTTATTATCACCAACCTTTTTTATTCTTATAAATTTGATGACAATCAGCGGTGGAATTTTTGCTTGACAAAGATTGCATTTTTTAAATATTGTATACAAAATTTTGATTTAACTTTTCCCCCAAAGGAGGCCAGTTATGGATTTCAAATTGACAGAGGAACAAGAGTTTTTTAAAAAAACGATAGCAGATACTATTGACAGAATAGTTGTTCCAAAGTCACAAGAAATAGACGAAAAGGATGAATTTCCATGGGAAGTCTGGAAAGAGTTTACATCTCTTGGTTATCTCGGACTCCGTTACCCGGAGGAGATAGGTGGAATGAATGCCGATAAGATAATGAGTATGGTTTTTTATGAAGAGATTGCAAGGGGGTCGGTCGGTTTTGCCCAGAGTGTAATTATGAATATCCTCATGGGGACATATTTTGTTTACAGGTTTGGCAGCGATGCAATCAAGGAGAGATGTCTTTATCCTGCGATGAGAGGGGAAAAGATTTCTACTATGTGTTTTACTGAAGACCAGTCTGGTTCTGACCTCGGAGCAACAAGGACTACCGCGGTTAAAGATGGGGATGGCTGGAGGATCAATGGAACGAAGATGTGGATAACGAACGGGCCAATATGCAATTTTTGTACTGTCCTTGCCACTACAGATGCATCTAAAGGTTTAAAGGGTCTCAATTTCTTTTTAGTGGAAAAAGGAACACCAGGATTTTCAAGTGGCCAGATTATTCATAAACTTGGATGTAGGGGCACGGTTACCGGTGAGCTTGTGTTTGATAACGTATGGGTTCCAAATGAAAATTTGTTAGGTGAAGAACTTGGAAAAGGTGTATATTATGTGGGCGATATACTCGATGAAGTGAGGCTTATGACTGGAGCAATGGCGCTTGGTATTGCGAAAGGTGCTTATGCTGAGGCGCTTGAGTTTTCAAAAAAGAGAGTTGCCTTTGGTCAGCCCATAGGAAATTATCAGTTAATAAGAGAAAAATTTGCAGAGATGGATACACTCATGAATGCAGCGAGACTTATGATAAACTATGGAGCCTGGCTATTGGAAAATAGTATGGATTGTAGAATAATAGCCGCGGAAGCAAAAATGTATGCTACCGAGGTATGCCTTAAGGTGGTTGATGAGCTGACAAGAATTTATGGTGCCAATGCCTTTGCATATGAGTATACCCCTCAAAGGTATTTCAGGGATGCACGTTTTCTCCTTTACGGAGGAGGAACACATGAAGTGTTAAAGGATTTTATTGGCAGGACGATAATCGGAAAATTGTAATTATGAATTTCGGATTATACATTGCGGAATTAAACCCAGAAATATGAAATTAAAAATTGAAATTGATAACAGGAGGCTGGTTAAGTGAACATTTTGGTTTGTATTAAACAGGTTGCTGATACTGAGGCACGAATATTACTTAAAAGTGACAAAAAATCCTTAGAGATTGAAAACAAGTATAACATGAATTTTTTTGACGAATTTGCTGTTGAGGAAGCAATACGGATCAAAAGCAAAATCAAAGACAGCCAGATCACAGTATGTACATATGGTACAAAAAAAGCTGTTGAGGCGTTGCGTACAGCAATAGCAATGGGGGCAGACAGAGCTTTCTTGTTGGATAACACAGGTTTGGACAGTGACGACCCGCTAATAATATCAAAAATACTTGCAAATTTTGCAAAGCAGGAAGGATTCGATTTGATATTCTGTGGCAGGCAGGCAATCGACGATGAAAACGCAAATATCGGTGCCATGATAGCTGAATTGTTAGGCATACCTCACGTGAGTGCTATCTTGAAATTTGATATCATTGATGAGAAAAAGGTGAGAGTCGAAAGTGAAATAGAAGGTGGCAAAGAAACATTAGAAGTTCAGTTGCCGGCTCTATTCACCACTCAAAAGGGAATTAATGAGCCAAGGGTGCCGTTAATTACAGGCGTTATGAAGGCCATGAAGGCCAGCATAACTGTTGTAGATCCAAGCACTTTTGAGGGATTATCCAAAGAGTTGATAGACATGACTGCTTCAAAAATATCGGTATTAACATACGAGACACCTAAGGGAAGACCTGCAGTCAAAATTGTTGATGGTGAGACCCCTGGAGAGAAAGTAAAATCTCTTATAAAGATTTTAAAAGAAGAAGCAAAAGCATTATAGAGAGGAGACTAAAACATGTTCAAAGATATATTTGTATTTATAGAATGCAAAGAAGGGTCCATAAGGAAAGTATCGTTTGAATTACTGTCTAAAGCAAAGGAGATATCAGAAAAATCATTATCGACTGTGTATGCAGTGATTATTGGTAATGACATAGTAGCGGCTGCAAATCAACTGAAAGAATTTGCAGATAAGGTTATAGTTGTTAATAATGAGAAATTAAAAAATTACAGATGGGATATTTTTACACACGTTATGGAGCAGTTAATAAAAAAGTATAAACCTTACGCTGTATTTGGTGCATCGACTATTACAGGCAAAGATATTTTCCCGAGGTTAGCTGCAAAATTTAATGGAGCTATTGTATCTGATGCGGTCGGTGCTGTTTTTGACGGAGAAAGCATAAAGATCAAAAAACCACTCTTCGGTGGAAAAATTATCTCATGGATCGTATGTAAAGATGACTCAACTTTTTTTGTAACTTTCAGGCCAAACTCATTCCCTGTCGAAAAGAGATCGTTAAATGGAGAATTGATTGACGAGACGGTAGATGTAGTTGGCGATCCACGAATCAGTTTGATTAGCACAGACAAATCAGGATCAAAAAAGGTAGATTTGCAGGAAGCAGATTTTATAATCTGCGGTGGCCGTGGTATGAAGGGACCTGAAAATTTTCAGATGCTTGAAGAAATAGCTGGGGTTATGGAAGGAAGGGTTGGTGCGTCCCGTGCAGTTGTGGATAGTAAGTGGAGAGACTACAATGATCAGATTGGCAAAAGTGGCAAGACCGTATCTCCAAAACTATATATAGGTTGTGGTGTTTCAGGCGCACTCCATCATACAATGGGCATGGATACAGCAAAAGTAATTGTTGCAATAAACAAAGACCCAAATGCCCTTATATTCCAGTATGCTGATTATGGGATAGTAGATGATATTTTTACTATACTGCCAGTATTAAAAGAAGAGCTAATAAAAATAAAACAAGAGGTTTAGAAGAGGCTTGGCATGGATAAAATTGATGCTGTAATTGTGGGAGGGGGGCTCTCAGGATTATCCTGTGCATATAAACTTGCTGAAAAAGACATGCAAGTTATAGTTGTGGAAAGAGGTGATTTCCCGGGCAGTAAAAATGTAACAGGTGGAAGACTTTATCTCGAACCGATAAAATCAATCGTTGGAGACATGCTTGATGGTGCCCCTTTCGAGAGAAAAGTAGTAAGGGAAAGATGGAGTCTATTGGGTGACGACAATTCAATTAGTATTGATTTCACTGGTGAAAGATTTAAACAGACAAATCACAGCTATACCATTTTAAGAGCATACTTTGACAGGTGGCTATCTGAAAAGCTGATTGAAAAAGGTGTTTATGTAATACCTAAATACAGAGTCGATGACCTTTTATGGGAAGGAGATACTATAGTTGGAGTAAGAGCCGGTGAAGAAGAGATATATGCAAATGTAGTTATAGCATCTGATGGTGTTCTTTCTTTTATGGCCGAAAAGGCTGGACTTAAACAGAAGATGAAACCGAAGAATTATGCTGTTGGTATCAAAGAAGTCATTGAGCTATCAGAAGAAAAAATCAATGACCGATTCAATGTTGATATCAACGAAGGTTGTGCTCATCTTTTTATTGGTGATGTTACAAAGGGCATGTTCGGTGGAGGTTTTTTATATACAAATAAAGAAACAGTATCTCTTGGTATAGTTGTCGGGATTAAAGCGTTTATAGAAAAGACGCCAACTATTGAGGCTCATGCCTTGATGGATGATTTTAAGGATAGATATGAAGTAGGTAGGCTGATTGACGGTGGAAGTCTTGTTGAATATTCTGCGCATATAATACCTGAAGCTGGTTATAATGGTATATCTAAACTTTACGGGAATGGTATTATAGTTACAGGCGATGCTGCAGGTTTTGCATTAAACATGGGGGTAACGGTAAGAGGAATGGAGTTTGCGATTGCATCTGGAATTATCGCGGCTGAGTCAGTAATAAAGGCAAAAGAAGCCGAAGACTATTCAGAGAAAACACTTGCCTATTATGAAAGTAAATTGCGCGAGACTTTCGTCTTAAAGGATCTTTATACATGCAAGGATATACCGGCATTTCTTGACAATGATTCTTTTTTTTCTTTCTACCCGAAATCTTTTCCCGATCTGGTTGAGAAGATTATGTGGTTTGGCGAAGAGCCAAAAGGAAGAATTGGAAAATCTTTGTGGGGTGAGATGAAGGCATCCGGTTTATTAAGCTTTAAAAGATTAAAAGAACTTTACACATTAAAAAACTTATAGGTGTAATATGAGAGTTGATGAAAAGCTTACCATTGATGCATTTAAGACAGACAGGGAAAGCCATATAAAAATAAATCATGATATCTGTAGAGATAAGTGTAAAATTAAATATTGTCTTTTTATCTGCCCCGGCCATCTTTATACTTTAAATGAAGAAAACAATGAGGTTGTTGTTGAATTTGCAGGGTGCCTCGAATGCGGAACATGCAAGATTGCTTGTATCGAAGGCGCTATAGAATGGATTTATCCAAGAGGAGATTACGGGGTTCAATATAGATACGGATAAAGTTAATTGCATAAAAATGTTTTCTCATTTTAACTTTAAAAAAAACTGCATTGTTTATAAATCAGAATAAATATAAATTACTTCGATTAGATATATAGCTGAACTGACATTAAACGATAATAATTGTTATGTAAACAAAGAAAGGTGGTACGGATAAGTGAGGTGGTCAAGTTCTTTCATACAATACCCAACAGGTTTTAAGTGGTTCGCCGCTCCGGTTCATACTGCATCCTTCATCTTCGGCAGCGTACTCCAATAAACCTCATCCGGGGTCCTGTCGTCAAGACCCTGATGCCGCCTCCATACATTTTTTTGATTAAAAAACTTCTTAAGCTCCTTTTTCGCATCAGTGATTGATTCATACGCCTTGATGTACATTTCTTCATATTTGACTGTCTTCCAGAGACGTTCAATAAATATGTTGTCTCTCCAGCGACCCTGTCCGTCCATGCTGATCCCGATGTTGAGCCTGTAGGAAAAGTCCCCAAGTAATTTCTTGGGTGGGATGTAAAAATGGATGACTTCACAGAATGCTCTACAATCGACGATTTCATACTTGGGAAGGACAAATGACTCACAAAAAAATAGTCTTTAATCGTTTCGGGGCGCTGTTAGGGGTTTTTCTACAGGCTCGTTGTGGTCAATGAGAATCTTTGTAAACTCCAGAGATGTAAACTGACTCCCCTGGTCGGTATTGAATATGTAGGGTGTTCCGTATTTCTGTATCGCTTCCTCAAGGGCTTCTATGCAGAATGACACGTCTAATGTGTTTGACAACCTCCAGGACAAGACTTTTCTGCTTGCCCAGTCCATAATGGCTATGAGATAGCAAAAGCCTTTTGCCATGGGGATGTATGTGATATCCGAGCACCACACGGCATTAACCTCCGTGATGTCGAGTCCACGGAGGAGGTAGGGATAGATCTTATGCTCGGGATGGGATTTAGAGAGACGAGGCTTTTTGTAAAGTGCCTCTATGCCCATCTTTCGCATGAGGGTTCTTACGTGGGTTCTTCCTGTCTTATGGCCTTTATTCCAGAGCTCATTCCTCATGCTCCGTGAACCAAGGTAGAGGTGGTCGAGATGAAGCTTGTCGATGAGACGCATGAGTTCTCTGTCCTTGTCGCTTACCGGATGAGGTGTGTAATAGACACCACCTGACCGGGAGAGTTGTAATATATGGCACTGCTTTGTTATAGACAATGGATGGTCCTTGTTGATCATTTCATTGCGCCCGGTTCGGCTATGCGCCCGAGCGCGACTGATAAAAAATTGTTTTCCATCGTAAGCTGCCCGATCTTGGCATGAAGTTCCTTTACGTACGGTGCTTTCTCTGAGTTTTTTCCTTTGTCGAAGACTTCTGGTGCCTTCTCAAGAAGAAGTTTCTTCCACTCCGCGATCTGGTTGGGATGCACCCGAAACCGTTCTGCCAGCTCCACTAATGTCCGCTCTCCTTTAATTGCCTCCAGTGCTACTTTTGCCTTAAATGCTGCTCCATGATTCCTTCTTGGTCTTTTTGCCATTTTGCTGCTCCTTTCTATTGTTTTAGTATAGAGCAGCTTAACCACCTATGTCACTGTCCAGTTTTGTGAGACTGTTTTTGTTTATGGATATTGCCACACTCCCCGTAACTGAGGTTGTGGGAATAAATATATAAATAGCACCAAATACAGAAGCAATTTTAAAAATAGAGTATAGATTTATTAATTATATATTAACAATATTAATTATATATTAACAAAACAAATATTATTTTTTGCAGGTAAATATCTTAATGTGTGTGACGGGGCATTTCAACTCGATATATCAATCATTTATTAATCATAATTACAATCTATTTTAAACAATTTCTATTAGCTAAACAATTGTATCATTAGATACTGTCTAAGTATAAAGGGTTAACTGTCTATTTGTACAATATACTGTATAAGCAAACATAAAAAAATGTACATAATTGTAATTTTTTACTTGACAAATTATTCAATCTGTATAAATATAGATAGTAGGATAATAACTGTCTAAACAAAGGAGTCTTTATGAAAATATTAGACGAAAAGTATCAGGACTGGGTAAGCAGTAAAGAAATTATAGATTCGTGTGGGATTTCAAGGGCAACCCTTAATAACTATATTAAATTAGGTATTATTCAGAAACCAGTTGTACTCAAACCACGAGAAGGGATGGAAGGCACAAAGAAGATAGGCTATTTTCCCCCAACAGCAATAGATCGTATAGCTATGGTTAAGCAGTTAAAACAACAGGGGAACTCGGTTTTTTCCATAGTGAAGAAGTTGAAAGAGAAAAAAGTACAAAAAGTAACAGCAACAACAGCAACAACAGCAACAACAACAGCAGCAACAGCGGCAGCAGTTTTAGAGCTGGATAGTAAAAGGTTGGACAACAAGGTATACGCAGATACAGATCAGAAGGTTACTATAAGCATAGATGATATACAAACCCCTGCATATCTTATTAACCACAAATTTGAAATAGAGTGGATTAATAAGGCGGCGGAAGAACATGTCTTTAACAAAGATGTTAAAGACATAAGAAATGCTGAATCAAGAAATATATTTAAACTGTTCTTTAACTGGGAATTTAATAGTGGAATTCAAAATTGGCAAAGTATAATTGATTTTCACATGTCATTTGTAAAGTCAAATAACCCTCGTGACTATATTTCAAAGATATATACAGATGTTACAAATAATGAAATAAATCTATTAGAAAATGCATATGACAGAGTTTTACCGTTACCAAAAGAGCTAATCAGAGAGAGTTTTATGACTATAATAAAAAATGACGGTTCAAGCGAATCGTACCGTATATATACTTCGTTTTTCAGAGAAGGTTTATTGTTTGTTTATGTTCCTGCAAACAGTTATATCGAAGAGATTACACAATTTCTATCAGGCCGTGAAAATGTAATTAAAGATCTGCTTCAGAAGAGATTACCGACTATGGTATCGTTTTGTGTTTTGTTTGCTGACTTGCAGGATTCTGTCCGTATATGCGCAGAGTTACCTCCAGAAGAATACTTTGAGTTGATTAATCAATTGTGGAAGACCATGGAAGGATCTTTCAAGAAGTATTACGGTATATATGGAAAACATGCCGGCGATGGTATTGTATACTATTTTTTAAAGGAGCAAAATTCTAACTATCTTATTAATTCAATATACTGTGCAATGGACATAAAGGAAAAAATGGAAAGAATTTCGGCCGAATGGAAAGCCAGAAAAAAATGGTATAATGAGCTTTATTTAAATATAGGCATCAATGAAGGCATGGAATACTTCAGCACAGTAAACGCTTCAACAAGTATGGAGTTCATGGCATTAGGGGATACCATTAATTATACCGGAAGACTTTCAGACCTTGCCAGATATGGTTCGATACTGACCACGAAAAACCTCATTAATACTTTACAAGACGAAGATCGTAAAAAACTGCGTTTCGGCATAAGGAGAAAGATGGAAGATAGGGAAGTTTTTATAGAAAATGTATTTTCCCGTGTAACCGATATTATGCATAACGATGATATGAGGCGCGGTAAGTTTATGGATATTGCCACACTCCCCGTAACTGAGGTTGTGGGAATAAATATATAAATAGCACCAAATACAGAAGCAATTTTAAAAATAGAGTATA